>CAWKMH010000014.1:0-53803 GCA_963850515.1 uncultured beta proteobacterium | reverse complement strand
ATTACAAGAGGTCCGACACTACCATGGCCTCTCCGTCGGGACTCACCGCGACAACTTCATCCGGCTTATTTCGGATACGCCAGCCAGGGAGTCGTGCGAGGAAATACGTTTCAACATAAGCAGATGGGTTTCATGCTGTCTTTCCCATCCGGCTGGCGTATCCGAAATAAGCCGGATGAAGTTGTCGCGGTGAATCCCGACGGAGAGGCCATGGTGGTGCTAGGACCTCTTGGCGATCAACACGGGGCTCCAGCCGATCTTGCCCAGGAACGCTTTCGCCCTGAATCCCCTGCGGAAATTCTATCGATGACCAACAATGGGCTGCCGGTGGCTGTCGTAACACCCGTTGCGCAGGGCGAGCGACCCTTCAAGGCTGCCGTTATTTATCATGAGGACAAGGCATACCTTGTCGCGGGACGAGGCGACTCCCCTGCCGCGTTCGCCCGCTACCGGGATGCCATCTCCAGCACCATCGAAAGTTTTCGCGCGCTTACCGATATGGAAAAAAAGTCTGCCAGGGCACTCGAGATCAGGACCATTAAAGCCGCCAATGGCTTGAGTTATGCCGAACTAGCCAAAGAGTCTCCCCTTGGGGTTAACGCCGAAAGCTACCTGCGGCTGCTCAACGGCCAGTATCCAGAGGGGGAGCCCGTCTCTGGCCAGATCATCAAAATCGTCAAATAAACATTTACTTATCAGGCATTACCTGAAGTCAGTAGGGTGATTTATATCGCGCGTAATTCTAGAAATCCTGTTTTGTTAGCCGCACTACGCGTTTTGCACCAGGAGCGGATAATCGGTAATCACCCCATCCACGCCCAGTTCCCGGCAATCGTCGTGCTCGGTTTTAGTGACGGGACCATAAACGAAATTGCGGAAGCCATCCAAAGACGCCTGCTTCAACAGATCGCCGTCCAGCACATCATAATCCCATACGATATGATTGATCCTGGGATTGCCGTTGTCGTTCAAATCCGCCAGCAATGAACTCAGCGTTCGCGGCCGATGCGCCAGCAAAAGGCCGCAATTGACCTTGAGCGACGACGCACAGATCGCCACCAGGTCATGGCGAAAAGACGTAACGATAATACGATGGCCCGCCTGATGCTTCTTGATTACGCTAATCACGGCGGATAGCGCCTTCATCGTCTTGATCTCGACATTCCACAAGATGCCGGGAAATTGTTCCAGCGCTTCATCCAGAGTGGGTACCTGATGCCCTGCGATCCGTTCGATGTCTCTTCGGAACAACTCCGCCACTGCTTGTCCGGATGCAATAATACGATCATGAATCAGTACCGGCAAACCATCGCGACTGATGCGCACGTCGGTTTCAATGCCGTTCGCGCCTACCGCCACCGCCGCTTCGAAAGCAGCCATGGTGTTTTCGGGAACCGCGTCGTGATATCCGCGACGAGTTATTACCAGCATGATCTGTGATCAGGAACCATATTAGTTCGTCAAAGCATCCGACGCTTCAGCGTGGAGGCACGTACCTGTCGATAAATTTTCAACGCTTTCACCCAATCTTCCCGCATGAAAATGAAGCCATTGTTGTGGCCGCCCTGCAACTCCAGAAACTGCTTTGGATCCGGCGCTGCCTGATATAGCGCCTGGCCATGCGCGAACGGCACGATTTCATCCTGCGGACTATGCGCGACAAACACTGGGCAAGTAACGTCTGCAAATAGTCAATCGTGCTGTACTCGAAACGGGACAGCAGACGTACCGGCAGAAAGGGTACATTTTTGCCGCCATGTCGGGTACCGAGGTAAATGCGGAAGCCAGCACCAGCAGACGCCGGCTTTTCATTCGCCGCAAGCCATGCTGCTATCGCGCCGCCGAGGGATTCACCGAACAGCACGATACTGGCAGGCAGGATAGCTTTTTTTTCGGTAAGATATCGCCATGCTGCCTGAGCGTCAAGATAGGTGCCGGACTCTGAGGGCGATCCGCTACTTTCGCCGTAGCCGCGATAATCGAAAATGAACGTATTGTAACCGAGACGGTGAAACATCGGCAGATATTCCATGCGATGGGAAATGTTTCCAGCGTTACCATGAATAAACAAAACGGTTCCCGTTGCGGCCGGGGCCGGTACAAACCAGCCCCGCAGATTTTCGCCGTCAGCGGTAGTGATCTCCACTGACTCGTAGGCAAGCCCCAGGTCATCGGGTGTTCCGGCGATGCTTCGCCCAGAATCCGGATAATAGATAAGGCGCGGCTGCCAATAAAATTGCCGCCGCGAAAAGGCATACCAGCCATCCCATGAGGCCTAAATTGAACAGCATATTGGTGCCCGATAGGATGGAATTAGGGAATCCATGAATATTCCGAGCTTATATGCTCAATTGCCCGTCATTTAACCACACGGACGCTTATTCAAGGTTTCTGGGTTAATCTGCGGACTCATAGTTATAATAGCCGCTTTTCAGCCACAGTAACAGGAACGCAAATGAATCTCGACCGGGTTGGTTCTGGCCGTGACGTGCCCAACGATTTCAACGTCATTATAGAAATACCCATGAACGCCGATCCTATCAAGTACGAAGTGGATAAGGAAACCGGTGCAATGTTTGTGGATCGCTTCATGTCAACGTCGATGCACTACCCGTGCAACTATGGTTATATTCCCCATACGCTATCGGAAGATGGAGATCCGGTGGATGTGCTGGTAATTTCGCCGGTTCCGCTTATTTCCGGCGTGGTCGTGCGATGCAGGGCCCTGGGAATGTTGGAAATGACCGATGAAGCCGGTGAAGATGCCAAAGTATTAGCCGTGCCTGTTGACAAGCTATGCAGCCTCTACCGCAAAAAAAAATCCTATGATGATTTACCTGAGCTGGTTCGTTCACAAATTGCACATTTTTTCGCTCATTATAAGGATCTGGAACCAAACAAATGGGTCAAGGTAAATGGCTGGGTTGGTGTCAAAGAAGCAAAAGCGGAAATCATGGGCGGTGTAAAACGCTATAACTCAGCCAAAAAGAAACCGATGTTTTAAAGGGCCTATAAATCCATCTTAACAGCGTCTCAGGCGTAACGATGGAGATTGATACGGCACAGTCAGTGAAAGGCAATACGAAATAATATGAGCTGGCTTGAACCTATACAGTTGAAGGGGAGCGATTGTAACGCTTGTCCCGCTCGAGATCGATCACGTCGAGCCTTTAAAGGCAGCGGTAATGGATGGAGAGTTCTGGAAGCTCTGGTTTGCCAAGGTGCCCTCGCCGGACCAAATGGAAATTATGTGGTTAAGGCCATTGAAGATGCCCGAAAGGGAAATATCGCATTTGCCGTCGGTCTCAATAATAACGAATAGGATCGTAGGCACGACACGTTTTTATAACGTTGACGAAATAAACAGAAGACCGATGCTTGGCTATACCTGGTATGCAAAATCCGCATGTAAAACAGGAGTTAATACCGAAAGCAAGCTGTTGTTGCTGGAATATGTCTTTGAACAGAAAAAAGCCATTGCGGTAGAATTCAGAACACATTATTTTCAACGAGGTTTCAAGAACTTCAATCGAAAGACTGGGAGCCAAGCAGGACGGGATTTTACGCAGCCATCAAAGAATGCCTGATGGTTCAATTCGTGATACGGTTGTCTATTCGATACTTCAGCACGAATGGCCATCGGTGAAAAACAACTTGTTGAGCAGGCTCTCGTTCCACAAACACGGCAATAAAGCCCCTGTGGCGGAAATTACGCCGAGCCTGATAACTTCCATTGTCGGAAATTCAATCGATTTCATGAACTTGAAGGCAGGGCGCTATCAAAGTAGTTAACCGACAACACCGCTGAGTGCCACTGTCTACCAATTTATGGGAGAAAGCATGAGTGCCGGCATGTTACGAGGAATGGTTCATGAATCGACGGAAAATGCTCACCTTGCTCGGGGCACCGGCATGAACATGCTCAGCGGATGTTCATCCGCGAAGCCAGCGAGTCGAACGCAGGACCCTCTCATGTGTCCTCACTCCTCAGCAGACCGAAGGTCCCTATTTTGTCGATGAGCATTTGCATCGTTCGGATATTCGGTCCGATCCTTCGGATGGATCGATAAAAGAAGGACTTCCGCTCGCACTTGAGATTCGTGTTTTTGCCGCCGAACAGGTACGAAGGCCGGCAATGGATCGACTGCAAGCCCCTTGCGGGCGCTTTTGTGGATATTTGGCACTGTGATGCCCAGGGGATCTATTCCGATGTGACGGATAGCAGCTTCAATACCGTCGGAAAGAAATTCCTGCGCGGCTATCAGGTGACGGACACAAACGGCAGCGTGCGATTTCTCACGATTTATCCCGGCTGGTATCCCGGCAGAACGGTTCATATTCATTTCAAGATCCGTACCGACCCGAAATATGTGCGCAGCCCGTGAGTTTACGTCGCAGCTCTACTTCAACGACTCGATTACAGATCTGGTATATGCACGGCAGCAGGCATATGCAAGGAAAGGTTCCTACCTGCCGAGAACGAGAAATGAGGGCGACAGCATATTCCGCGAAGGAGGAGACCAGCTGATGCTTACGCTTCTGGAAACCGGAAAGGGGTACGCGACAACGTTCGATGTCGGGCTCGAAACGGGCTAGTTATTTTTAGAGGACGCGAATGCCGCACAGCAAGGCCGGAAATCCTTGAATCACATGCATGGACTCGAAGACGGGCGGTTCACAAACTTTTCATATCAGCTTGAATTCGGAGGCGGCGCGACTGGAGCCCCGTTGACCCAGCGACGCCTGAATTGCGTCATCCACCGTTTCCAGGAAAACAAATTCCAATGTGGCGCGCGTCGCTTCGGGCACATCCCGCAAATCTTTTTCGTTGCGCGCCGGCAGTAGTACCGCGCGCAGACCCGCACGCTGTGCCGCAAGCACCTTTTCCTTGATTCCCCCCACCGGCAATACCATTCCGCGCAAACTGATCTCCCCGGTCATTGCGACGTCGTGATTTATCGGCCGATCGGTAAAAAGCGAAGCGAGCGCTATAAACATGGCTACCCCGGCGCTGGGACCGTCTTTTGGGATGGCGCCCGCCGGCACGTGCACATGAACGTCGACACCGTCGAACATGACGCCGGAATATGCAAATCGCCCGCAAGCGCCTTTACCAGGGTAAGCGCCGCCTGAGCGCTCTCTTTCATGACGCCGCCAAGTTGCCCTGTCAGAATCAGTCGTCCGCGCCCACTGACTCGCGTAGCTTCGATGAACAGAATGTCACCGCCCACCGGCGTCCATGCCAGGCCGGTAGCCACGCCCGGCAGGCTGGCACGCAAGCCGATCTCATGCTCGATATTTGGCAGGACCCAGAATAGCTGTCCAGATCTGCGACATCGACACGCACCCTGAGCTGCGCATTATCGGCAACCCGCATGGCCGCATGACGCATCACACGTCCGATCTCGCGTTCCAATTGGCGTACGCCGGCCTCACGGGTGTAATTCGCAATGATGCTATTCATCGCCTCGACCGTAATTTCACATTGCCCTTCGGTCAGGCCGTTGCCCTCGCATTGGCGAGCCACCAGGTAACGCAGCGCGATCTGCAGTTTTTCCTCACGGGTATAGCCTGGGATGTCGATGATCTCCATGCGATCGCGCACCGGGGGCGGCACGTTATCAATTACATTCGCCGTCGCAATAAAGACGACACGGCTCAAGTCAAAAGGCACGCCGAGATAATTATCCCTAAAAGTCGAATTTTGTTCCGGGTCCAGCACCTCCAGCAGTGCGGCCGATGGGTCTCCGTGAAGACTGGCTGACATCTTGTCCACCTCGTCAAGCATCATCACGCAATTGCGTGCTTTGGCCTTGCGCAGACTCTGCACGATATTGCCCGGCATGGCGCCAATGTACGTGCGGCGGTGACCGCGCATTTCCGCTTCGTCATGCACGCCACCCAAAGATACGCGAACAAATGGCCGCTGCAGCGCCCGCGCGATGCTCTGGCCGAGGGAAGTCTTGCCCACCCCGGCGGGCCGACGAAACAAAGAATCGGCGCGCGCCCCTGAGGTTTCAGCTTTTGCACTGCCAGGAACTCGACAACCGCGCTGCTTGACGCGCTCAAGCCCGAAGTGATCGGCTTCCAGGATCGCACGCGCTGCATTCAGGTCGATCGGCATGTCGGCCGGAAGCCGCCAAGGCAACTCGGTCATCCACTCAAGATAAATGTGAAGCATCGAATATTCGCTTGAGGCCGAAGGCATGCGTTGCAGTCGTTGCAGCTCCTTGCGCGCCTGGGCCTCGATTTCATCCGGCATGCCGGCCTTGGCGATAGCCTCATCCAGTTGGTGATCTCCTGGTCGTTGCCTTCAGTTTCACCCAGTTCTTTCTGGATCGTCTTTAATTGCTCACGCAACAGGAATTTGCGCTCGCGATCCACCAACTGTTCTTTCGTCCGCTCACCAATCTCCTGCGAGAGCCTGAGCACCTCGATGCGGCGCGACAAGATCTGAAGCACTTTTTTCAGCCGTTCTTCCGTACTTAAGGTTTCGAGCAGCATCTGCTTCTCACCGACTTCGGCATCGAGCAGGCTCGCGGCAATATCCGCCAGATGCGATGGTGCCCGTGTAGCTTGCAGCGCGTGCGCAAGCTCTGCCGGCACCCCGGGCAAGAGGAGAGAATTTCCACGGTGCGTTCACGCAACTGCATTGCCAGCGCCTCGGCCTCTGTGGATACCTCGGCCGGCTCGGCGATGCGCCGTATACGAGCGGCAAGAAACGGATAACCCTCGACCAGTTCTTCGATGCAAAACCGCTCCAGCCCCTGGCATACGGCATGACGCAGCCCATCGGCCGAAGTGAGGTGCCGAACGATGCTTATTATCGTGCCCATGTTGAACAAGGCATCGAGCCCCGGCTCGTCGACGGCCGCGTCCTTTTGCAGAACGATACCCAGCGGCCAGTTGGAGTGCAGCGCATGCTCCACTGCCGCGATTGATTTTGCCCGGCCAACGGTAATCGCCGTCAATACGTGGGGAAACACCACAAGGTTGCGCATGGGCACTAGCGCGATCACGTCCTTGGGTAACTCGAACCGGGTGACGGCAGACTGTTCCATAACGATTCCCTCGGCAATAAACGATTCTTCGCTAAGTGTATAAGTCATAGGGGTCTGCTCAGCCTCTACCGTCATGCATGGGTATAAAAGACCGGTAGCCGAGCAGGATGAAAGACGATAATTATCGCTTCCATGTTTCAGTCTAGCATTCGCTGGTCGAGCGTCAACTTGAATGAAATTATTTCTGGCTTAACAATATTTTCACACTGTAGGAAGAACAGCCATAATGAGCGAGACAGCGCCTGAAATACCGGCATTCGCATTCGCACGTTCGTTGCACCGGAGCCGAGGGCGGGAAGCGTTCAGATATCCCCGAGCTACGCGGGTTCTGAATAAAGCCTGAATAAATCTCACGCAGGCCCGGATTATTTCATACAATGAAGCAGTAACGGCCGTGCTTCGGCAAGGCTCAATCCATTGTCAGAGAATAAATGAGCAGATATCTCGTACAACTTAGCTTCGTTTCCTTCGTAAAGTTCAATGCACTGGCATTCTGTTGTGCCAATACGTTATTTTCTCCCGTAAACGCATTTTTCACTTTTCAGAGCAGCGGTATAGGGAAAGCGCTTCTTGTTCTCCTTCTAGCGCCGTTTGCGGGCGCTGTCTCGCTCATTATGGCTGTTCTTCCTACAGTGTGAATACTTGTTAAGCCAGAAATAATTTCATTCAAGTTGACGCTCGACCAGCGAATGCTAGACTGAAACATGGAAGCAATCATGCTCGTCTTTCATCCTGCTCGGCTACCGGTCTTTTATACCCATGCATAACGGTCAAGGCTGAGCAGACCCCTATGACTTATACACTTAGCGAAGAATCGTTTATTGCCGAGGGAATCGTTATGGAACAGTCTGCCGTCACCCAGTTCGAGTTACCCAAGGACGTGATCGCGCTAGTGCCCATGCGCAACCTTGTGATAGAACCCCACGTTTTGACGGCGATCACCGTTGGCCGGGCAAAGTCAATCGCCACACTGGCATGCTCTGCACTCTAACTGGCCGCTGGGTATCGTTCTGCAAAAGGACGCGGCCGTCGACGAGCCGGGGCTCGATGCCTTATTCAACATGGGCACGATAATAAGCATCGTTCGGCACCTTACTTAGGCCGATGGGCTGCGTCATGCCGTATGCCAGGGGCTGGAGCGGTTTTGCATTCGAAGAACTGGTCGAGGGTTATCCGTTCCCTTGCCGCTCGTATACGACGCATCGCTGAGCCGACCGAGGTATCCACAGAGGCCGAGGCGCTCGCAATGCAGTTGCGTGAACGCACGTCGAAATGTTCTCTCTCTTGCCCGGGGTGCCGGCAGAGCTTGCGCACGCGCTGCAAGCCACACCGGGCACCATCGCATCTGGCGGATATTGCCGCGAGCCTGCTCGATGCTGAAGTCGGTGAGAAGCAGATGCTGCTCGAGACCTTGAGTACGGAAGAACGGCTGAAAAAAGTGCTTCAGATCTTGTCGCGCCGCATTGAGGTGCTCAGGCTCTCGCAGGAGATTGGTGAGCGAACGAAAGAACAGTTGGTGGATCGCGAGCGCAAATTCCTGCTGCGTGAGCAATTAAAGACGATCCAGAAGGAACTGGGTGAAACTGAAGGCAACGACCAAGAGATCACCGAACTGGATGAGGCTATCGCCAAGGCCGGTATGCCGGATGAAATCGAGACCCAGGCGCGCAAGGAGCTGCAACGACTGCAACGCATGCCTTAGGCCTCAAGCGAATATTCGATGCTTCACATTTATCTTGAGTGGATGACCGAGTTGCCTTGGCGGCTTCCGGCTGACATGCCGATCGACTTGAATGCAGCGCGTGCGATCCTGGAAGCCGATCACTTCGGGCTTGAGCGCGTCAAGCAGCGCGTTGTCGAGTTCCTGGCGGTACAAAAACTGAAACCTCAGGGGCGCGCGCCGATTCTTTGTTTTGTCGGCCCGCCGGGGGTGGGCAAGACTTCCCTCGGCCAGAGCATCGCGCGGGCGCTGCAGCGGCCGTTTGTTCGCGTATCTTTGGGTGGCGTGCATGACGAGGCGGAAATGCGCGGTACCGCCGCACATACATTGGCGCTATGCCGGGCAATATCGTGCAGAGTCTGCGCAAGGCCAAAGCACGCAATTGCGTGATGATGCTTGACGAGGTAGACAAGATGTCAGCCAGTCTTCACGGAGACCCATCGGCCGACTGCTGGAGGTGCTGGACCCGGAACAAAATTCGACTTTTCGGGATAATTATCTCGGCGTGCCTTTTGACTTGAGCCGTGTCGTCTTTATTGCGACGGCGAATGTAATTGATAACGTGCCGCCCCCGGTGCGCGATCGCATGGAGATTATCGACATCCCAGGCTATACCCGTGAGGAAAAACTTCAAATCGCGCTGCGTTACCTGGTGGCTCGCCAATGCGAGGGCAACGGCCTGACCGAAGGGCAGTGTGAAATAACGGTCGAGGCGTTGAATAGCATCATTGCGAATTACACCCGTAGGCCGGCGTACGCCAATTCGAACGCGAGATCGGGCGTGTGATGCGTCATGCGGCCATGCGGGTTGCCGATGTGCGCAGCTCAGGGTGCGTGTCGATGTCGCAGATCTGGATGGTATCCTGGGCCCTGCCAAATATGAGCATGAGATCGGCTTGCGCGCCAGCCTGCCGGGCGTGGCTACCGGCCTTGCATGGACGCCGGCAGGCGGCGATATTCTTTTCATCGAAGCTACGCGAGTCAGTGGGCGCGGCCAACTGATTCTGACAGGGCAACTTGGCGGGGTCATGAAAGAGAGCGCTCAGGCGGCGCTCACCCTGGTAAAGGCGCTTGCGGGCGATTTGCATATTCCGGCGGCAATGTTCGACGGTGTCGATGTTCATGTGCACGTGCCGGCGGGAGCCATCCCGAAAGACGGCCCCAGCGCCGGGGTAGCCATGTTTATAGCGCTCGCTTCGCTTTTTACCGACCGGCCGATAAATCACGACGTGGCAATGACCGGGGAGATCAGTTTGCGCGGAATGGTATTGCCCGTGGGGGGAATCAAGGAGAAGGTGCTTGCGGCTCAGCGTGCGGGTCTGCGCGCGGTACTACTGCCGGCGCGCAATGAAAAAGATTTGCGGGATGTGCCCGAAGCGACGCGCGCCACACTGGAATTTGTTTTCCTGGAAACGGTGGATGACGCAATTCAGGCGGCGCTGGGTCAACGGGGCGCCAGTCGCGCCGCCTCCGAATTCAAGCTGATATAAAAAGTTTCTGAACCGCCCGTCTTCGAGTCCATGTATGTGATTCAAGGATTCCCGGGCTTGCTGTGCGGCATTCGCGTCATCTAAAAATACTAGCCCGTTTCGAGCCCGACATCAAATGTTGTCGCGTACCCCTTTCCGGTTTCCAGAAGCGTAAGCATTAGCTGGTCTCCTCCTTCGCGGAATATGCTGTCGCCCTCATTTCTCGTTCTCGGCAGGTAGGAACCTTTTCTTACATATGCCTGCTGCCGTGCATACACCAGGTCCGTAATCGAGTCGTTGAAGTAGAGCTGCGACGTAAACTCGCGGGCGCGCGCATATTTCGGGTCAGTACGTATCTTGAAATGAATATGAACCGTTCTGCCGGGATACCAGCCGGGGTAAATAGTGAGAAATCGCACGCTGCCGCTTGTGTCCGTCACTTGATAGCCGCGCAGGAATTTCTTTCCGACGGTATTGAAGCTGCTATCCGTCACATCGGAATAGATCCCTTGGGCATCACAATGCCAAATATCCACAGAAGCGCCCGCAAGGGGCTTGCAGTCGATTCCATTGCCGGCCTTCGTACCTGTGCCTGCGGCAAAAACACGAATCTCAAGTGCGAGGGGCAGTCCCTCTTTTATCGATCCATCCGAAGGATCGGACCGAATATCCGAACGATGCAAATGCTCATCGACGAAGTAGGGACCTTCGGTCTGCTGAGGAGTGAGGACACATGAGAGGGTCCTGCGTACCGACTCGCTGGCGTTCGCGGACGAATATCCGCTGAACTTGTTTATGCCGGCTGCGCCGATCAAAGTGAGCATTTTCCGTCGATTCATGAATGATTCCTCGCAACTGTCGAAATTCATGCTTTCTCCATAAATTGGTAGACAGTGGCATCAGCGGTGTTGTCGGTTATACTTTGATAGCGCCTCTGTCTTCAAGTTCATGAAATCGATTTAAATTCGCAATGGAGGTTATGAGGCTCGGCGTATTTTCCGCCACAACGGCTTCATTGCCGTGTTTGTGGAACGAGAGCCTGCTCGTTAAATTGTTTTTTACCGAGGGCCATTCATGCTGAAGTATCGAATAGATAACCGTGTCACGAACCGAACCGTCACGCATTATCTGGTGATTGCGTAAAATCCCGTCCTGCTTGGCGCCAGCGCTCAATTGCCGTTCTTGAAGCCTGGTTAAAAAAATGCGTCCTGAACTCTACCGCGATGGCTTTTTTTTGCTCGAAGACATATTCCAGCAACAAGAGCTTGCTTTCGGTATTTACGCCTGTTTTACGCGGATTTTGTATACCAGGTATAGCCGAGCATCGGCCGTCTGCTCTTTTCGTCCACGTTATAGAAGCGCGTGGTTCCCACTATCCTGTTCGCATCATTGAGCCGAACTGCAAACGCGATATTCCGTTCCTGGCATTTTCAACAGCTTTAGCTACATAGTCGCCGATTTGGGCAGGGGAGGGCACGTTGGCAAACCAGAGCTTCCATAACTCTCCATCCATTACCGCTGCCTTTAACGGATCGATGTGATTGAAATCGAGCGGTTCAAGGGTTACAAGCGTCCCCTTGAGTTGTATATATTCAAGCCAGCTCATTTTTACATGCGTTCACTATTGCCTTTCACTGACCTGTGCCGTATCAGTTTCCATACTTCACGCCTGAGGCCTGCTCAGCGGTTTCTTAAAACATCGGCTTCTTTTTGGCTGCGTTATAGCGCTTTACACCGTTCACAATTTCCGCTTTTGCTTCTTTGACACCAACCCAGCCATTTACCTTGACCCACTTGTTTGGTTCCAAATCTTTGTAATGAGCGAAAAATGTGCAATTTGTGAACGAACCAGATCTGGTAAATCATCATGGGATTTTTTTTTGCGGTAGAGGCTGCACAGCTTGTCAATAGGCACAGCTAATACTTTGGCATCTTCACCGGCTTCATCGGTCATTTCCAACATTCCCAGGCCCTGCATCGCACCACCACGCCAGAAATGAGCGGAACCGGCGAGATTACCAGCACATCCACCGGATCTCCATCTTCCGATAGCGTATGAGGAATATAACCATAGTTGCAAGGGTAGTGCATCGACGTTGACATGAAGCGGTCCACGAACAATGCACCGGTTTCCTTGTCAACTTCATACTTGATAGGATCGGCGTTCATGGGTATTTCTATGATGACGTTAAATCGTTGGGCACGTCACGGCCAGAACCAACCCGGTCAAGATTCATTTGCGTTCCTGTTACTGATGGCTGAAAAGCGGCTATTATAACTATGAGTAGGCGGATTAACCCAGAAACCTCTGAATAAGCTTCCGTGTGGTTAAATGACCGGCAACTGAGCAGATAAGCCCGGGAAATATTCATGGTTTCCCAATGCCATCCTATCGGGCACCAATATGCTATTCAATTTAGGCCTCGTGGCTATGGTTGGGTATGCCGTTTTCGCGGCGGCAATTTTTTTTGTGCAACCGCGTCTTATCTATTATCCGGAATTTGGGCGAAGCATTACCGGAACGCCAGATGATCTGGGACTTGCCTACGAGGCCGTGGAGATCACTACTGCGGACGGCGAAATCCTGCGGGGCTGGTTTGTACCGGCCCCGGCCGCAACCCCAGCCGCAACTGTTTTGTTTCTGCATGGTAACGCCGGAAGCATTTCACACCGCCTGGACTATCTGCCGATGTTTTACCGGCTCGGTTACAATACATTTATTTTCGATTATCGCGGTTTTGGCGAAAGTAGCGGAACGCCATCCGAGCCTGGCACCTATCTTGACGCTCAGGCCGCTTGGCAATACCTTATCGAAAAAAAAACTTTGCCGCCTGATAATGTCGTTTTATTCGGTGAATCCCTCGGTGGCGCAATAGCAGCATGGCTTGCGGCAAACGAAAAGCCGGCTTGCTGGTGCTGGCTTCCGCGTTCACTTCGGTACCCGACATGGCGGCAAAAATGTATCCCGTTTTTGCCCGTACGGCTGCTGTCCCGTTTCGAGTACAACACGATTGACTACTTGCGAAACTGTTACCTGCCCAGTATTTGTCGCTCATAGTCCGCAGGATGAAATTGTGCCGTTTGCGCATGGCCAGGCGTTATATCAGGCAGCGCCCGATCCAAAGCAATTTCTGGAGTTGCAGGGCGGCCACAATAGTGGTTTCATTTACATGCGGGACGATTGGGTGAAAGTGTTGAATGAATTTATCGACAGGTACGTGCCTGCACCTGAAGCGTCGGGAGCTTCGACAAACTAATATGGTTCCTGATCGCAGATCATGCTGGTAATCGCTCATCGCGGAGTATCACGATGCGGTTCCCGAAAACACTATGGCTGCTTTCGAGGCGGCGGTGGCGGTAGGCGCGAACGGCATTGAAACCGACGTGCGCATCAGTCTCGATGGTTTGCCGGTACTGATTCATGACCGTATTATTGCCTCCGGACAAGCGGTGGCGGAGTTGATCCGGAGCGACATCGAGCAAATCGCAGGGCACCAGGTACCCACTCTGGATGAAGCGCTGGAACATTTTCCCGGCATTTTGTGGAATGTCGAGATCAAGGCAATAAAGGCGCTATCCTCCGTAATTAGCGTTATCAAAAAGCATCAGGCCGGCCACCGTATTATCGTCACGTCTTTTCGCCATGACCTGGTGGCGATCTGTGCGTCGTCGCTCAAGGTCAATTGCGGCCTTTTGCTGGCGCATCGGCCGCGAACGCTGAGTTCGTTGCTGGCAGACTTGAACTATAACGGCAATCCCAGGATCAATCATATCGTATGGGATTATGATGTGCTGGACGGCGACCTGTTGAAGCAGGCGTCTATGGATGGTTTTCGCAATTTCGTTTATGGTCCCGTCACGAAAACCGAGCACGACGATTGCCGGGAACTGGGCGTGGATGGGGTGATTACCGATTATCCGCTTCTGGTGCAAAATGCATAGCCAGCTGGTTGAAAGCGGAAACGTCGGATCTGGTTCATGTTCAGCTTTTTCGACGAAGAGAACTATTGACCAAAACCGCACAATGATTTTCGCTGCGATCTCAAGCCCGACACTGTGGCCGTGAGAAAAATCATCGCGCGATAAATTCTGTTGACTTCAGGTTACGCATGGTAACGTTAGCGTATGATTTATTTGACGATTTTGATGATCTGGCCAGAGACGGGCTCTCCCTCGGGATACTGGCCGTTGAGCAAGCGCAGGTAGCTTTCGGCGTTAACCCCCAGGGGAGACTCTTTGGCTAGTTCGGCATAACTCAAGCCATTGGTGGCTTTGATGGTTCTGATCTCGAGTGCCTTGGCAGATTTTTTTTCCGCATCGGTAAGCGCACGAAAACTTTCAATGGTGCTGGAGATGGCATCCCGGTAGCGGGCGAACGCGGCGGGGGAGTCACCTCGTCCCGCGACAAGATATGCCTTGTCTTCGTGATAAATCACGGCCGCCTTGAAGGGTCGCTCACCCTGCGCAATGGACGTTACGACAGCCATTGGCAGCCCATTATTGGTCATCGATAGAATTTCCGCAGGGGATTCAGGGCGAAAGCGCTCCTGGGCAAGATCGGCTGGCGCCCCGCGTTGATCACCAAGAGGTCCTAACACCACCATGGCCTCCCCATCGGGACTCACCGCGACAACTTCATCCGGCTTATTTCGGATACGCCAGCCGGATGGGAAAGATAGCATGAAACCCATTTGCTTATGTTGAAACGTATTTCCTCGCACGACTCCCTGGCTGACGGCATCGCCGAAAATCATGCCTTCGGTCTGGTGCAGGAATTCCGCGCGGTGATCATCGATTTTTCCTGGCTGGACATATCGATTCGCTTCGCCAACCACCTCCTGCAATCGCGTGTCATTGTCGGGATGAGTGGCAAAAATACCATGATAACGGCGCGGCTCACGTCCTTCCTGCTTCGCGGCTTCGATATCGAACAGCTCCTGATTTTTAAGCACGGAAATGACTTTGATCATTGCTTGCGGATCGTAACCGCTTCGCGCAAGATACTCCGCGCCCAGACGGTCCGCCTCCAGTTCGTGGCTGCGGCCGTAGCCTGAAAGAAGAGCGCTGCCGGTAACCCCGAGAAGGCTTTGAACACCTTGTGCCAACTGTCCGCCAAGTTGCGGCACGAATATGCCCGCTACCAGGCCGCCAACGGCGGCAGCAACATTGGCTGCAGTGGCAGCGCTATATTGCTGCACGCTATGGCGTGCCGTAACATGACCAATCTCATGCCCTAGCACGGCGGCAAGTTCCGCCTCGGAATTAAGATAAGCCAGGATGCCTCGTGTAACGTAGATATGACCGCCGGGCAGGGCAAAGGCGTTTACCTCAGGGCTGTCCACGACCGTGAAATGATAATCGAGCTGGGGGCGATGGCTTTTCCTGGCGAGCTTCTGCCCAATCTCGTTGACATAATTTTGCAAAGCCGGCAGATCGTCATAAGTATTGTATGCCTTGCTTATCTCGGTAGCGGCTTGCCGCCCCTCGCGCATCTCATCGGCTTCCGACATGAGCGTGAAATTCCGGTTACCTGTAACCGGATTTACCGCGCAACCAGTGAACTGAAACAGGCAGCCGAGCGCGAGGGCCAATTGAAGCGCGGTCAGGATCCTCATCGTATTATTTTAATTAACTGCTGAAAATAAAAGAGCGGAGGCAAACAAAAAGAGCAGCCTGAAGCTGCTCTTTTTTCTGCCTGCTCTATTTCAGCAAATATCTGACGATTGATTTTAAGCCGCTGGCTGCTTTTCGACCTTTTTTCCATATTTCTGGCGGAATTTTTCTACTCGCCCGGCGGTGTCAACGATTTTTTGCTTGCCGGTATAGAAGGGGTGACAGACCGAGCATACTTCGATATGCAAGCGGCTTGCCCATGGTGGAACGGGTCTGGAATATGTTACCGCAACTGCAGGTAACGGTAATTTCCTGGTAATTTGGGTGAATGTTTGCTTTCATGGCGTATGTCCTTGAGCTGTGCCCGGTCGGCAGGAGATAGCTGCGGAGCAGGAAAAACTCTTATTATCTTATAATCCGGGGAGAGGTTGCAACAATGTATTCGATTAGGCGGGGTTTTTGTTCCGGGAATACTATACCCGGCGCATGGAATCGAAGAAATCCGCGTTATTTTTTGTGGCCTTGATCTTGTCGAGCAAAAATTCCATTGCTTCCATATCGTCCATCGGGTAGAGCAATTTGCGCAGCACCCAGATTTTCTGTAATACATCCGGTTTGATGAGCAATTCTTCCTTGCGGGTGCCGGAGCGGTTCACGTTGATGGCGGGGTAGGTGCGTTTTTCCGCCATGCGCCGGTCAAGATGGATTTCCATGTTGCCGGTACCCTTGAATTCCTCATAGATCACATCGTCCATGCGCGAGCCCGTATCCACCAGGGCGGTGGCGATGATGGTAAGGGAGCCGCCTTCTTCGATGTTGCGTGCGGCCCCAAAAAAACGCTTGGGGCGTTGCAATGCATTGGCATCGACGCCACCGGTCAATACCTTGCCGGAAGCGGGAACCACGGTATTGTAAGCGCGCGCCAGTCGCGTGATGGAATCCAGCAGTATCACCACATCTTTCTTGTGCTCGACCAGCCGCTTGGCTTTTTCGATCACCATATCGGCCACTTGCACGTGGCGTACCGCAGGCTCGTCGAAAGTGGAGGAGACTACTTCACCCCTGACCGAGCGGATCATCTCGGTTACTTCTTCGGGACGCTCGTCTATC
Source organism: uncultured beta proteobacterium (assembly GCA_963850515.1). Classification (GTDB taxonomy): domain Bacteria; phylum Pseudomonadota; class Gammaproteobacteria; order Burkholderiales; family Nitrosomonadaceae; genus Nitrosospira. The sequence continues at coordinate 36,830 of CAWKMH010000014.1, read as the reverse complement.
AGCAATACCATCAGAATGACGTCGGGGTGATTGGCCGCGATCGCATGGGCGATATGCTGAAGCATGACCGTTTTTCCCGACTTGGGGCTCGCTACCAGCAGGCCGCGCTGGCCTTTGCCGATGGGGGCAATGAGATCGATGATGCGGCTGGTAACGTTTTCTTCGGCTTTGATGTCACGTTCGAGCAGCAATCGCTCGGTGGGGAATAGCGGGGTGAGGTTTTCAAACAGAATCTTGTGCTTGGAATTTTCCGGTGGTTCGCTGTTGACCTTATCCACCTTAACCAGGGCAAAGTAGCGTTCGCCATCCTTGGGAGTGCGAATTTCGCCTTCTATCGAATCCCCGGTATGCAGGTTGAAGCGCCTTATCTGGCTGGGGGAGACATAAATATCGTCGGGTCCGGCCAGATATGAGGTATCTGGAGATCGCAGGAAGCCGAAGCCATCCTGGAGCACTTCCAGGGTGCCTTCGCCGTAAATGCTCTCCCCCTTGCGTGCCTGGTTTTTCAGTAAGGCGAAAATCAAGTCCTGTTTTCGCAGCCGGTTGGCGCCGTCAATTTCATTGGCGATGGCCATTTCTACCAGTTCGGTGACGTGGAAGTTCTTAAGGTCGGATAAGTGCATTGAGTGGAACTCGTGGGTGAAGAACAGGGACGTAAAGCGTCAGGACGCGTTGGAAAAAACTGATGGGGCAGAGCGAGAATTAGAAGCGGTAGATCGAATAGGATTCCGCTTGGGGAGGCGGTTATTTACAAGATTAGCGATTTTAGATATGGCTGTCAATAAAAGCGGTAAGCTGGGATTTTGATAGTGCGCCAACCTTGGTTGCCTCGATATTGCCGTTTTTGAAAAGCATAAGCGTGGGAATGCCACGGATGCCATATTTTGGCGGGGTAGCCTGATTTTCGTCAATATTCAGTTTTGCCACTTTCAGCCGATCTCCATATTCCTTGGCCACTTCATCCAGGATCGGCGCGATCATCTTGCATGGTCCGCACCACTCTGCCCAGTAGTCAACCAGCACCGGCACGGCGGATTGCAGTACTTCGGCTTCAAATGTCCCATCGGAAATATAAAGGATATGCTGGCTCATGTGACTTTCTCGTCCAAGTTAAATATATGCGGCAAATGACTACGGCAGGCAGGGCCAAACGACACCGATGCGATAATGCTGAAAATGAAGAAGCTCCAGTTCAGTCAGGGGGTCTGTGGCAATAACAGAAATTATATATCGCTTCTTTTCCGGATGCTTTGCTTTTGTATTTTTTATATGCTATCGAAAAAATGCAGGAAAGGGAAGCAGCTTTTTCAAGTCAAGTAAAGACGGGTTTGACGTTGAATTCACATTATATCACAGCAGAACCAAACAAGTGTATCAGCGTCAGTCGTAATTTCAACCGCCGTGTTTCAGGCCTTGGCGGGTTTGCTCCATGAATCCCGCAGTGTTACCGCTCGATTGAATACCGGTTTTCCGGGTTTTGTGTCTCTCACGGTCGGCGATGAAGTAACCGTGGCGTTCGAATTGAAAGCGGTCTTCCGGTTGAGCCTGATCGAGCGCCGGTTCTACATAGGCAGTGATAATTTTCTTTGAATGGGAATTCAGAAAAGTTTTGTAATCCTGCCCCCCCGCGTCGGGATGGGCATGGGAAAACAGGCGGTCATAAATCCGTACTTCGGCCTGCTGCGCATGGTTTGCCGAAAGCCAGTGTATGTTGCCCTTGACTTTGCGCTTGTCCGCGCCTGCCGTGCCGCTCCTGGTGTCGGGATCATAGGTGCAGTGAATTTCCATGATTTCTCCGGCGGCGTCTTTCACGACATTCACGCATTTTACGATATAAGCATAACGCAACCGCACTTCCGCACCGGGCGAGAGGCGGAAGTAGCCCTTCGATGGTGTTTCCATGAAGTCGCTGCGCTCGATATAGATGATTTTCGACAGGGGCACGACGCGGTTTCCCCACTCCGGCTTTTGCGGATGGTTGGGCGCCATGCAATCCTCCTCGCTGTTTTCCGGATAATTATCGATAATGACCTTTAGCGGCTCCAGGACAGCGAGTGCGCCGGTGAGCGCGTTCATTCAGGTCTTCGCGAAGGCAGTCTTCCAGCATACCCAGCTCTATCCATGAATCGGCCTTGCTGACGCCGATGCGCTCGGCAAAAAGTCGGATGGATTCGGGCGTGTAGCCCCGGCGCCGTACCCCCGCCAGCGTATTCATGCGCGGGTCATCCCAGCCATCGACGAAACCCCCCTCAACCAGTTCGATCAGCTTGCGCTTGCTCATCACGGTATAGGTGAGATTCAACCGCGCAAATTCGATTTGCTGCGGGTGGCAGGGGACGATATCCGCCAATTGATCCAATACCCAATCATAGAGCGGACGGTGATCTTCGAATTCCAGCGTGCAAAGCGAGTGAGTAATTTTCTCCAGCGCATCGGAAAGGCAATGCGTGTAATCGTACATCGGGTAAATGCACCATTTATCGCCGGTGCGGTGATGATGAACATGGCGGATACGATATATGACCGGGTCGCGCAGGTTGATGTTGGGAGACGTCATGTCGATTTTGGCGCGCAAAACATGCGTCCCGTCTGCAAACTCTCCCGCTTTCATCCGTCGAAACAAGTCAAGATTTTCTTCAATGGCGCGTTCGCGATAAGGGCTGTTCTCGCCAGCCTCGGTCAGTGTTCCGCGTAACGCGCGGATTTCCTCGGCAGTAAGGCTGTCTACATATGCTTTGCCCCGCTTGATAAGGTGCTCGGCAAACTCGTAAAGCTTATCGAAATAGTCGGAAGCGTAATGGAGGTGCCTGCCCCAGCTGAAGCCCAGCCATTTAACCGAATCGAGTATTGAATCGACATATTCCTGCTCCTCTTTTTCGGGATTGGTGTCGTCAAAACGCAAGTGACATATACCGTTATAATCACGGGCAAGGCCAAAGTTGAGGCAGATGCTTTTGGCATGGCCGATGTGCAGGTAGCCATTCGGTTCGGGCGGAAAACGGGTTTCTACGCGTCCGTTCCATTTGCCTGTCCTGTTATCTTCTTCGATGATATTACGGATGAAGTTGGAAACGGGCAGCGCGGCGGGACCGGTTGCAGGGTTATCTTTCAAATTAGCCTCTCTCGTGTCATTCATTATGCTTGGCGCCGGTTCACCTATTATAGAGAGATTAGCGCATTACGCTAAATCGGATAAAAAACCTTCACGCCGATTAATGCGCAAGCTGTAGCGCAGGCCGGAAAAATTTGCACTACACTGATTAATATGAAGCCGCTCACTTTTTCCATTCTGCGCCTGTTGAGCGATAATGAATTCCATTCGGGCGCTACCATTGCACAAACCTTGGGTGTTTCGCGGGCCAGCGTGTCCAACGCGCTACGAGATGTGGATGAAGCCGGTCTGACGGTACACAGGGTTCACGGCCGTGGCTACCGCCTGCTCGATCCGGTGCAATGGATGGAACGGGAGGTGATTCTGAAGCATCTCGGCAGCGAGGCGAACAATTTCGACCTTGAAGTGATGGATAGCATCGACTCAACCAACACTTTTTTGCTCCATGAAGGCTTCGAGGGGAATAAATTGCGGCAGAGCGGGTATTCATGTGGTTGCGGCAGAATTGCAAACCAGCGGACGTGGACGGCGTGGACGGCAATGGCATTCGGGCTTGGGCGGCAGCCTTGCTTTTTCGATGTCATGGCAATTTCAGCAGGGTGCCGAGCTTCCTGTCCGGCCTGAGTCTTGCGATTGGAGTGGCGATCATACGCACGCTCGAGTCCGCGGGAATCAAGGACGCGGTACTCAAGTGGCCCAACGACGTCATGTACAACCTGTGCAAGCTTGCAGGCATACTCATCGAATTGCACGGCGATATGCTTGGTCCATCCGCTGCCGTCATTGGCGTGGGCGTAAACCTGAAGCTGTCGGATAATATACAGGCGCGTATAGACCAGGGTGTGACGGACGTGTATTCGATTACCGGTAAAATGCCTGACCGCAATGAATTATTGGCTGCGCTATTGATTGATCTCACCGCTGCGTTGAGAGAGTTTGAGCGCCGAGGTTTTGCGCCATTCAAGGAAGAATGGATGAGCCACCATTTTTGTGAAAATAAGGCGGTCAATCTTCGCTTTCCCGATGGCTCAAGTCAGGAGGGCACTGTACATGGCGTGGCGGATGACGGATCGTTGCTGCTGCAAACTTCAGCGGGTATTCGTAGCTACAGCGGTGGCGAGATTACGCTATGCAGAATAGCCTGAAACCACTTTTGCTGGCAGTTGATTCCGGCAACACTCATATCAAGTGGGGGCTGTATGATGGAGGCAACCCGCTGAAACAAGGAGTCGTGGCACAAGGAAAAAAGGTACTGCTGGAGCGAGAATGGGAGGTTCTGGAGGAACCTTCGCGTATCATGGTGTCCAATGTTGCCGACGCGCAGGCCAGGAGTGATCTGTCCGAGCTATTTGCTCAGATGGAAAACTCAGCCGGAATGGATCCATGCGGTTGCTTACCAGTGCGGTGTGCGCAACTACTATGCGGACCCCGCCCAACTCGGCAGTGATCGCTGGGCGGCGCTGATTGGCAGCATGGGAATCGGAACGGCAAGGATGCCTGGTAGTGGATGCCGGGACCGCAATGACTGTTGACGCCCTTACTGATACGGGTGAATTTCTTGGCGGCATTATTACTCCGGGTATTGATCTGATGCAGCAAATACTGATGAGGAATATCGTATCCCTGAAATCCGGGGAGGGGAAATTTTGCGATTACCCCGACAGCACTGCGGACGCCATATGCAGCGGCACGATGCATGCAATGGCTGGCGCCATCGAACGGATGGCCGTGACGCTTGCAGGTACCCTGGGTCGTGTGCCTGACTGTATTTTAAGCGGGGGCTCGGCACAGCGGTTGCTGCCGCAACTTAACGTCAATGCCAAAGTGATGGATAATCTGGTATTGCAAGGCCTGCTGGCAATCGCCCAGGAGAACCCGAAAGCACCGCTGTAAATTCAGCTTTCATCCGCAGCAAGTTGGAAGCCTCTGAATAGGTCTCCTCCCTTCAATGCGATTTGTCGGTCCGTTCGTATCCTTGGAGACTTATTTGGAAGCCATTTGGAAATTTTGTTTTTAGCTGTCTGCGTTTACTCTTTTGGTTGAAATATGTCCGTTTTTCAGCATGCAACGTTTTATACCACTGTCAATCAGTTGAGCCATTTGCCGCCGCCTGACGGGGTGGAGATAGCCTTTGCCGGGCGGTCGAATGCGGGAAAGTCCAGCGCAATCAACGCGCTGGCTACTCGTGGCCGCCTTGCTTTCGTCAGCAAAACGCCCGGACGCACTCAGCATTTGAATTTTTTTCAACTGGGAAGCGGCCATTTTCTGGTGGACCTTCCCGGATATGGCTATGCCAAAGTACCCATCTGATGTGCGGCGGCATTGGGAACACCTGCTCAGCACTTACCTCCAAACGCGGGAATCGCTCTGCGGAATGGTGCTTATCATGGATGTGCGGCACCCGTTGACCCCGCTTGACCGCCAGATGCTGGACTGGTTCGCGTCAACAGGAAAACCGGTGCATGTGCTGCTCACGAAATCGGATAAGCTGACCAGGCAGCAGGCAGAGAAAATACTCAAAGAGGTGCTGGCTTATTTACGTGAAGCTTATCCGCAATGCAGCGTACAGTTATTTTCCAGTAAAACCAGGGAAGGGGTGAAAGACGCCACGGCCTTGCTGGGCACATGGCTGGGATTGGAAGCCGATCTGATTCAGGAACTGAATGCTCGCATCCAAAGCCAAAAATAAAAAACCCCCGGTTAAAGGGGAATAAAACCGGGGGCAAACATACCTTAATAGGGATTAAGGTACCCGCTCAGGGAGGAAAAGCGGGAGACAATCAAACAACGTCTGTAAGTAAGATGCAGAATTCGAGTACAAGTTCCCGATTTTTCATTTTTTATCAATTTTATTCTTTTTTAGGTAAATCATGCCAGTTTTAAACCAGTTTCCACAGAAGAGGATGCGGCGCATGCGCCGCGATGAATTCTCGCGCCGCCTGATGCGGGAGAATCGTCTGCATCCGGACGACCTGATTTATCCCGTATTTGTACTGGACGGAGAGAAGCGCGAGGAGACGGTATCCTCAATGCCGGGTGTTGTGCGGCAAAGCCTGGATTTACTGATGTATCGAGCGGAAAAATGCCTGCGGCTCGGCATACCGGCTATGGCTATTTTTCCGGTTATCGAGCCCGGCCTGAAAAATCTCACCGCCTCGGAAGCCTTCAATCCCGCGGGGCTCGTACCACGTGTAGTGAGTGAGCTGAAGAAGCGCTTTCCAGAGCTTGGCGTTATTACCGACATCGCACTCGATCCCTATACCAGTCATGGCCAGGATGGGTTGATCGATGCCGATGGCTATGTAATGAACGATGAAACCGTTACCGTACTGGCACAGCAGGCGCTGATGCATGCCCAGGCCGGTGCGGACGTCGTGGCGCCATCCGACATGATGGATGGGCGCATCGCAGCGATCCGGGACGCGCTTGAAGGTCAGAAGTGCATTCATACCCGTATTCTGGCTTACTCCGCGAAATATGCTTCCGGTTTCTATGGCCCTTTTCGCGATGCGGTGGGTTCTGCCGCCAATCTGGGCGCAGGTAATAAATACACGTATCAGATGGACCCGGCCAATTCAGACGAGGCGCTGTGGGAAGTAGGTCTGGATCTGGAAGAAGGCGCCGATATGGTGATGATAAAGCCTGGTTTGCCTTATCTCGATATTGTGCGCCGCGTAAAGGACCGGTTTGGCGTGCCTACTTTTGTCTACCAGGTAAGCGGTGAATATGCCATGCTCAAGGCTGCTGCGCAAAACGGCTGGCTGGACGAAAGAACCTGCGTCCTTGAATCATTATTGGCTTTCAAGCGTGCGGGCGCTGACGGCATATCTGACCTATTACGCCCTGGATGCGGCGGAGTGGCTGAAGGAGTAAACAGGTAGGTCGAGCTCCGCCCGACATCGTTTCTTTCTTTGATCGTCGGGCGGAGCCCGACCTACTGGTGGGTTGGCGTGAGTATGGACCCATCATTTCACGGTGACAAAAACTCCTTTATCACGTCCTCCACCGATTTTATAGCTTCGTCCACCTTGTCGTCCGCTTCGGGCGGTAGCTGCTCCTCCAGGAAATATTCGGTCATGGTACCGTGCGGCTTCCCTCAAACCGGTTTCAGGGTTGATTTTCGCTGTGGTGATGCCGGCAGGAGGCGTATAAGCCGCGTCGGGACGCCTTTCAATGCCTTGCTCATATAGCTCATCCACATCGGCAAGGCAGCCCGGCCGCCCGGTTTCGTTGTTTCCCAGTGATTTCGGGTTATCAAAGCCAATCCAGGCGATAGCGACCAGGTCGGCCTGATAGCCGCAAAACCATGCATCGACATAATTGCTGGTAGTGCCGGTTTTCCCAGCCAGATCGGCACGGCCTAGCTGTTTTGCTCTGGTCGCGGTTCCCCGCTGCACCACATCCCGCATCATGCTGGTCATAAGAAAGGCGTTGCGGGGATCTATGATCTGCTTGGCGCTTTCTCCCGCCAGCACGGGTTTTGGCTGCTCCAGTATATTGCCTCTCTCATCCTCGATGCGCTGGATGAAATAGGGTGTTACGAGAAAGCCCCCATTGGCGAACGCGGCGTAACCCACCGCCATTTGTATCGGGGTCACCGACCCGGCACCCAACGCCATCGGCAAGTAGGCGGGGTGCAGCTTGGGATCGAAGCCGAAGCGGGCAACATAATCCTGCGCGTATTGAACGTCAATTGCCTGAAGAATGCGAATGGAAACCAGATTTTTGGATTTGGCAAGCGCTTCGCGCATGCGTACCGGTCCCTCGTAAGTGTCCTCGAAATTTCGTGGGTCCCACTGATCGCTTCCTGTTTCCTCGGCGGTAAAGGAGAGTGGCGCGTCATTGATGACGGTGGCTGGCGTAAAACCTTTTTCCAGAGATGCGGAATAAATGAATGGCTTAAAACTGGAGCCCGGCTGGCGCCATGCCTGTATAACATGGTTAAACTGGCTCCGGTTGAAGTCGAACCCGCCTACGATGGCGCGAATCGCCCCATCATGCGAATTTATTGCGACCAGCGAGGCTTCGACCTGAGGAAGTTGCACGATATGCCACACACCTTTTTCGTTCTTCCGTATCCGGATGAGTGAGCCCGGACGAATATATTGCTGGCCAGAGCCTGCCTTGCTGGTACTGGAAAGGGATTTCTGGGCGAACTTGAGGCCATCACCGGTAATCTCGATGATTTCCCCACCCCTGTCGGTACGCCTTGACCGATTTCGTGCTGGCCGCCAGCACTACGGCAGCCTGGATATCGTCGCTGTCGGACACTTCCTGTAACGCATCTTCCAGCATCTCTTCGCGATCCAGGTCAGTTTGTGCCAGATCGATAAATGCTTCAGGGCCGCGATAACCATGCCGCCTGTCATAATCCATCACGGCTTGCCGCACCGCCTTATAGGCTGCGTCCTGATCCAGCCGTCGTATCGTGGTATAGACTTTGAAACCTTTGGTGTAGGTATCTTCATGATGGCGTTCATATACCGCCTGCCGTGCCATTTCCGCCACATAATCCGGCGTGCATTGCGAATTCCTGTGATTCGCGCTTGACCTGTAACGGTTGTTTTTCCGCTTCCTTGAACGCTGTATCGGAAATATAGCCGAGTTCGTGCATGCGCCGGAGGACGTAAAGTTGCCGGGTTTTCGCGCGCTTGGGATTGACTACGGGGTTGAAGCGTGAAGGCGCCTTGGGCAGTCCCGCGAGCATTGCGGCTTCTGCGAAGGTTGATTTTATCCAGGCTCTTGCCGAAATAGACCTGCGACGCGGCAGCAAAGCCATAAGCGCGCTGCCCGAGATATATCTGGTTGAAGTAAAGTTCAAGAATCTCGTCCTTGCTCAGGCTGTGCTCAATTTTGAATGCCAGCAAAGCCTCGCTGAATTTCCGAGTCAGTGTTTTTTCCTTGGTCAGGAAAAAATTACGCGCGACTTGCATGGTAATGGTACTGGCGCCTTGCCGCGCGCCGCCGGAAGTGAAATTCGAATAGGCCGCCCGCAATATGCCGGGATAATCCACTCCGCCATGCTGGTAGAAGCGGTCATCCTCAGCGGCCAGAATCGCCTGTTTCAGGCGCTCTGGGACCGAGCTGATCTTGACCACCTCGCCGGCGCTCTTCGCCAAACTCCCCGATCAGGAGACCTTCAGCGCTGTACACCCGTAAAGGAATTTTGGGACGGTAATCGGTCAGCGCTTCAAGTGAGGGCAAAGTGGGAATGGTAACCAGCGCGGCAAAGCCGGCCAGCAAGACTCCAATAAGACCTAGCGCTAAAAATGCGGCGAGCAGGTAAACCCACCAACGTGCTAGCATGTAAGAAGAATTTTGAAAAAGAGAGTTAAGACGAACATATGCAATTATACAGGTATTACGTGAAGCAATGCGGTAGAAGCGAACGCCGGGAACGCTACGACACATTTTGAAGTATTTTTCAGGGAAGCGAGGCGGGAGGTCGTCAACTTGCAGGCTTGTCTGTTTACGAGGATGCAAAGGAAACTATCGCCGGATTCTTAGTTACGGCGACCAGTACGATATAAAGAAAAGTCAACTGAGCCGCGATCCACGCATAGATTCTTGCTTTACGGGTTTTGCCGAATTTCAGCGCCATCATTCCGAGGCCGATATAGACCAGCAGGCCGATGACTTTGGCGCTGAGCCATGAATCATGTATCGGATCCTGGTGAATCCTGATAGCCAGCACGATGGCACTCGTCAGCAGTATGGTATCCACCACGTGCGGTGTAACTTTTACCCAGCGCCGCTGTAAAGCGGAAGATTCACGCATTTTCCATATGCTGCGCAACGAAAACAACAGGTAGCTGATTACCACGCTGGTGACATGAATCATTTTTAATGCCGCGTAACTCATGCTCACTCTCCGCTCAACATCCAGCCGTGACTGCCAGCCACAGCGCCCGCAATAGTGACAAGGCTTAACCCGAGCAATATCCAATGCATGCGCCGCATCCGGCGGAAAGTCCTCTCGGCGTCGTGTTGCGCCGTTTTCGGGACCTGTTTCCGCAACACCAGCGGTTCCACCACAAACAACATCAAGGTAAAGATTAGCCAGACCAGAACCATGGCATGCATCCACCAGAAGCCCAATTCGGCAAAACGGCTCCATGCGTTCAGAAAATGCACCATGTAGAATCCGCTCAAGCCGACGAGCAACGTGACGAAGCGAGCCTGCGGTGCAAAGCGGCCTTCGATACGCGCAAAAAACTCGGTTCGTTCGGATGCCGACCTCATCTGTGCCATGGCTGGAATCAGCACGGTAGTGACCATCGCCACGCCACCAATCCATAGCACAACGCCCAACACATGGACCACTCTGGCGAAAGCGAACTCATCCATAGAAATAATCTCCCCGTCTTTCCTGCTCGAAACGCTTATGCAAAAATGTTCTCGATACCCATGCCAGCACAAATATGCCAGGATTCACCTCTGTTGTCTGATTGGGTTGCTACTCGCTGATCCGCAGGTCGTTAGTGCTTGTGATTGAGTTTGGCAGCCTGGGCGCTAAAATGTTCAAGTATTTCATACATAAACATGAAGCGGAGTCGCCGCCTCGGTTTGACTTTCGTCCCTTTGCTTATGTACTGCTTCAGGCGTGCCGTATACGGGCCCTGCTATATGCGCTGTCAGCGCCTTTTGTCATTGAAGGAGCGGCGCAAACCGGCTATGTTTGACCAACCAGAATTAATCAAGAGTCTCTTAATCAAGAGCCTCGCAATCGAATGCATCACAGCCGGCAAGATCGGACTTGCCGCAAGCGGGAACTTGTGCCGATAGTTGGCGCAAAGCGCTGCGCAGGCCTTCTTCCAGAGTAGGGTGATAAAACGGCAAGCGCAGCATATCATGCACCGTGAGCGAACGCTCGATGGCCAGCGCCACCAAATGTGCCATATGCTCGCCGGCGGGAGCGCACATTTCGGCGCCGAGCAGCCGGCCGCTTTCCGGTTCGGCATAAAGACGCAGGATGCCCTTGTTGCGCTGACCTACCCTGGCGCGGCCCTGGTTTTTAAAACACGCTTCTCCCGTCAGTATTTTATTGGCGTCGAGTGAATTGAAGCGCCTGCCTATCATTGCGATATTAGGATCGGTAAAGACTATCGCAAGCGGGACGCGACGCTTGAAATACATCGGGTCGCGACGGGTCGCATTGATTCCGGCGATATGTCCCTCATCCGCCGCCTCATGCAGAAGAGGTATCCGGTCATTGATGTCGCCGGCCATGAAAACCGGCAGATCGGCTATTTGCATAGTATGAGGATCAACTGGAGGCAGCCCGTGCTCATTGAGTTCGATGCCCAATGTTTCCAGCCCAAGGTTATCGATATTTAGCCGGCGACCCAGGCTAACGAGAACACTGTCGACCATGGCCTCTTTACTTCCGGCACGGACTTGCATACCACCGTTGGATGCGTGCAGATCAGCCTTTTGCCCCAGATGAACGGGGAATTCCTGTTTCAAAAGTTCTGTCGCGACGGCATTGACGCTGGGGTCTCTCAATCCCGCAATGGAAGTTTTCTGGTCAAACGCCGCTATATCCACGCCTAGCCGCGAAAGTGCCTGGGCCATTTCCACGCCGACCGGGCCCAAGCCTATCACTGCCATGCGGGAAGGCAGCGTTTGCTGTTCGAATAATGTATCCGTAGTGAGCAATTGCCTTCCGAAAGCATGCCATGGCTCAGGCACGACCGGGCGTGAGCCGGTAGCGATGATAATGCTGCGTGCGCGGAGTTCGCGCCCGTTTACTTCCAGCCTTCCTGCTCCAAGCAAACGTGCGCGACCGGAAATCGCGCGCTCGCCTAGTGCTTCGGTGATCTTCAGCGTGCTGGCAACAAAATCATCGCGCAACCGGCGTACATGCCGCAGCGCAGCGGGAATGTCGAGTTTGAGAGAACCCGCTCCCAGAATACCAAATTCCTCAAACGTGTTACGAGAGTGAAAGGCATTCGCTGCCTCGATCAGCGCTTTGGAAGGCATGCAACCCACCCGGGCACAGACCGTTCCCCATGGTCCATCGTTGATGAGGATGAAATTGGATGTTTGCTTCTTCACTTCATTCAATGCAGCCAAACCCCCAGTACCGGCCCCGATAATGACGACGTCGTATGTTTCATTCATGATGACTTTTCCTGCAATATAACGGTATTGAACCTAAGTGGCTGGCAAGGTGGACGGGCAAAAACATGACATGGTAACCGGGTAAAAGTTAGCTCAGCCGGCTGCCTGAGATAGCCTGTAACTTCAAGCAACTTCAAATAATTTAAGGTAAGTGACGACAAATGCGGCAGTGCGAACCGAAAGGCTTGCTGAAGTAACCAGTAGCCACTGCTGTTTTCGCGGACGCAATCCCTGCCGTTTCCGGGAACGCTGTTGCCCGGCGTTGCGCGTTGTGTTAACGCGATCTTGCAGGGACGCCTGGTCTTTAATATATCGGCTACGCTCCTGGCTCCGCCTGGTTAGCCTTTTCGCTGGTTGTTTTGGGCTTGGGCCTTGCGGCAAGCCAATCACGCGAGGTTTTTTGCGCTTGCGCAAGTTGTTTGGGGCTAAGAGAGCGCATGATTTCGTCCCGAGCCGCTACCGCTTGCTGAACCCCGGCGGCAGCGGCAAGATTCAGCCATACGTAACTCTGTACCTGATCGACAGCAAGACCATATCCGGTGCGGTAGATGAGGCCTAGCTCATACTGTGCAAGTCCGTAGCCTTGTTCTGCTGCCAGTTTAAGCCATTTCGCAGCCTCGGCGAAATCCTGAAGGGCGCCATTTCCAGTCAAATATAACAGGCCGAGCTTATATTGCGCATCGCTATCTCCCTTCTCCGCACTCTCTTGATACAACCGCACCGTAAAATAATGATCATCCGTTGGCCCTGGTGCCGAAGGAGAGGCTGGCCCTGTGTTACGCGTCGCTGGCGCTTTGGCAGCGGGTTTGACGCCGGTGGTTGCCGCATTCAAGTGTTCTTCATGATCGCGTCCGGAATTGCCATTGCCGGGAATAGCGGGTTTCTCAGGCTCGATTTCAGATATGGGTCCGACGTAATGGTCAGCCATGTTTTGTTCTATGATCAGCCAGACCAACGCAATCAGTAGCGCGGCCACGGTTAGTGTCGATCCCGTTACAAGATAAGCATGGGGGTTTCGCACCCAAAAGCGCTCTCTGCAATCGCGGCAGCGCACAGGGCGAAGGAACAGCATGGACAATGTCCGTTCCCCGGGTCGGGCACGAGAGCCATGCGTTTTTTTACTTCCGCACTTAATGCATTTCGGGTACATAATATTCGGTATTGTTGCTGTTCTACTCGAAAAGTGGGCGTTCCTGTATCTCTGCGGAGTCTAAGTAGTGGCTGACCGAACGTCAACCCAGGCAGGAATGCCAGGCACATCTAGGCAATTAACTCCCTGATGAGTTCAAGTTGGCTGCGCATTCAGGCTACCCATCCCCAACCTGATCCAGCGGAGCGGGATGATCGCAGTATCGATGTCGATATGAACTACCCGCTTAAATGCCGGCGCCGCCGTCATATACCTCATTACGTATCTGCGCCTGCGAGATAACACTGCCGGGCGGAATGCTGCGCGTAAGCCAGACGTTGCCGCCGACGGTCGAGCCGCGCCCGATGGTGATACGGCCAAGAATGGTGGCGCCGGCGTAGATGATTACATCATCCTCGACAATAGGATGCCGAATGTTCCCTTTTACCAGCGCACCATGCTCATCCGTGGGGAAGCGCTTGGCGCCCAGCGTCACGGCTTGATACAGGCGCACGTGTTCGCCAATGATAGCGGTTTCGCCAATGACTACACCGGTGCCGTGATCGATGAAAAAACTGCCTCCAATCTTCGCTCCTGGGTGGATCTCTATACCGGTGGCGGAATGGGCAATTTCTGAAATCATGCGTGCAATCAGCGGTGCACCCAGGCAGTGCAGTTCATGCGCGAGGCGATAATGCGTAATGGCCGTGATGCCCGGATAACAGACCAGTACCTCGTCGAGGCTGCGGGCAGCCGGATCGCCCTCGTACGCCGCCTGAATGTCGCTTTCCAGCAACGTTCGTACATGGGGTAATTGCCGGGCGAACGCCTGGGTGATGGCCGCAGCCCGTTCTCGATCCGAATCGCTTGCGGTTTCCAGGCCGGAAGTAAAGCGCAGTTCACGGCGCACTTGAACCAACAGTTCGCGGAGTGTGACATCCAAGGTGTGCCCGACGTAATAATCGACGCTCTCATTGGTGAGTTCGGGTAAGCCCAGGCGGTTCGGAAACAACACGGCACTCAGCCCATCTGCGATCCCGACCAGCACCTTGCGGGAGGGCAGTTTAGGCGGTCTGTCGCGCCTTTGCCGGTTTTCCAGTGATTTCACACGCAAGGCGCGCAGCTCGGCCACAACCTTGTCGATTTCCAAACCTGTCCCTTTCGATGGTGAGTATCCTGTTTTTCCCGATTTTGCCATCATCCTAAATCCGGTAGTTGGACGGGGTGAAGTGTACGGTTTTTGAGGTGCAGGGCAAGGCGCAACGACGCGGAATGGTCATTCCATTCCAAGGAGTTGCAACGCAGCCATGTGCCGCAAAAACTGTGCAATTCTCCCCGTAGCGACCTCACCCGGAAGGTGAGCGTCAAATAACATGAAATATTGTTATTAATCATGACACTGATCTATCAAATGAGCGGTCAACTACCGGATTTAGGATCATGCACCGAACCTTGACCATCGAGCGCATCCTCGAAGAGAATGGAACTCAAGTAACGTTCTCCCGAATCGGGAAGGATTACGACGATGGTTTTGCCTGCGTTTTCTAGGCGCTTCGCATAACGTATCGCCACCGCCACAGCCGCTCCGCATGAAATTCCGGAAATAATGCCTTCTTCGCGTGCGAGACGGCGGGCATAGCGCAACGCATCTTCATTGCTGACCTGTTCGATATCGTCCACCAGCGACAGGTCTAAATTTTCCGGAACGAAGCCGGCACCAATTCCAGGAATTTTGTGCGGTCCGGGTTTCAGCGGCTCACCCGCGCGCAGCTGGGTCAATACCGGGCTGGCGGATGGTTCAACGGCAACTGAAATGATCGTTTTCCCCTTTGTATTTTTGATGTAGCGCGAAACGCCGGTTATAGTACCGCCTGTACCCACGCCGGAAACAAAAATATCAATGGCGCCCTCGGTATCGTTCCAGATTTCCGGCCCGGTAGTGCGTTCATGGATGGCCGGGTTGGCCGGGTTGTTGAATTGCTGAAGCAGTACATACCGGGCAGGATCGGAAGCAACGATTTTTTCGGCTTTCAACACGGCGCCTTTCATTCCCCGCGCGCCTTCCGTCAATACCAGTTTTGCCCCATATGCGCCCAGCAATTTACGCCGTTCCAGGCTCATGGTTTCCGGCATGGTCAAGGTCAGCGGTATGCCGCGAGAGGCCGCAACGGACGCCAGTGCGATGCCGGTGTTGCCGCTGGTCGGTTCCACCAGCTCCTTTCCTGCAAGGAGCAGTCCACGCTCTTCCGCGTCCTCGATCATCGCCGTGCCAATACGACATTTTACGGAATAAGCGGGGTTGCGCCCCTCGATTTTTGCCAGCACCGTTGCGGGAGCTCCGTCGGTAATGCGGTTGAGCCGGACCAATGGGGTATGTCCGATAGACAGCGAGTTATCCTTGAACCAACGCGGCATGCTGCGACTTCCTTCAGTATGGGTTCCGGGCAAGCCTGTTCACGAATATGACGCACGTGAGGATGGACATGTTTGGAAGACAGAACTTAAAATCGTTTCAACCCACCCAATCCGTTCGAGATGGGCTTTCTTGCAACCGTGAGTGAGGCGCATCCGGAAGTTGCGCATCCATCAGAACGGCAGGTTTAATGTTTATTCAAGACGTATTGATTATAAAATACTTGGTTTATCGCAGGGCTTACGCTGTTTTTTCTATAATATCTCGCTGAAATCATTGAGTTATTTTAACATGAGTATAAGCGCCGGAGTAACCATTTGACTGAGGTATATCCGGGGACTCAGGCGACGTTCAACGCTTCAGGCATTACTTTGATGCTTGCAGCCTGCTCCAGAAACGAGACCGCTTATTCAAGCCGGGCGTCCAGCATTTGCAAGTATTGTAAACCAGGAACGACGCTGCTTCTTGACACTGACACTCTTGAATCTCAAAGACAGGGCAGGGCGATTGCCCGAGTCTTCATGCAATTCTTATTCATATCGGCGAAGATGATCCCAATGACCCATAAGGCACGGCGTGAGTTTTATTGATCTCCCGGCAGTCAAGACTGCTCAGGGCATGGTGCGCTTGCCTGGCTCCAAAAGCATTTCCAATCGCATTCTATTGCTTGCTGCATTGGCCGACGGCGCGACAGTTATACGTGACCTGCTTATTTCCGACGATACGGCGCGGATGCTGGAAGCACTTGAGGCGTTGGGGGTGCCCATCGCCCAGATCAATGAAAATTGTTATCGGGTGCAAGGCATAGGCGGAAAGTTGCCTCTCCGTTTTCCCATCAGTGAAGCGAGTTTATTCCTGGGCAATGCAGGCACGGCTTTCCGTCCTTTGACTGCCGTGCTGGCGCTGGCTCAGGGATATTACAAATTATCGGGTGTACCGCGCATGCATGAACGCCCTATCGGCGATCTGGTGAGTGCGCTACGCCAGTGGGGGGCGGATATAACCTATCTGGGCAATGAAGGTTTTCCGCCGCTTCAAATCAAGCCAGGGCGCATCCACGGAGAGGAAATTACGGTGAGGGGCGATGTATCCAGCCAGTTCCTGACGGGGCTGCTGATGGCTTTGCCCTTATCCGCAACGCGTTTTGATCACACGTCGACGATAATGGTGGCGGGAGAGTTGATCTCGCGGCCTTATATCGAGTTGACCATAGCGCTGATGGCCCGTTTCGGCGTGCAGGTGGAGCGTGAGGAATGGCACCGCTTCACTATGCGCTCAGGCCAACGCTATCTCAGCCCGGGCGAAATATTTGTCGAGGGCGATGCATCCTCCGCTTCGTATTTCCTCGCCGCCGGCGCCATCGGTACCGGTCCGGTGCGGGTAGAGGGTATCGGTCATGGCAGCCTTCAGGGAGATGTCCGTTTTGCTGAAGTGCTGGAAGAAATGGGAGCGCGCATCAGCATGGGCAATAACTGGATCGAGGCAAGCGCCCCTGCGTCTGGTGGTCTGCGGGCCGTTGATCTCGACTGCAACCATATTCCGGACGCCGCCATGACGCTTGCAGTGGCGGCGTTGTTCGCCGTTGGCACCACCACGCTCAGGAATATCGCCAGTTGGCGGGTGAAAGAAACCGATCGCCTTGCGGCAATGGCAAAGGAATTGCGCAAGTTGGGCGCGGTGGTGGAGGAGGGCGCGAATTTTCTGCGTATCACCCCGCCAACCGGTAGACTTACCAGCGATGCCGTGATCGATACGTATGACGACCACCGGATGGCCATGTGCTTTTCGCTGGCGTCCTTTGGCGCGCCTGTGCGTATTAACGATCCCGATTGCGTCGCCAAGACTTTTCCCGACTATTTTGAAAAGTTCGCGGCCATCGTCAGTGCCTGATCCGGCATAATTCCGGGTAAATTTTATCGAGGCTGTTTTTCATGAATACGAATATTAATGACGTTCCCGTTATCGCCATTGATGGCCCCTCTGCTTCCGGCAAGGGCACCGTTGCACAACGGGTGGCGGCAAAACTGGGGTTTCACTATCTCGACAGCGGTGCGCTCTACCGGCTGGTGGCGCTGGCAACGATGCGTGCCGGGGTCGACCTGGGCGATGAAAGGACAATAAGCGATGTTGCCGCAGGCCTGGATGTCGTCTTTAAGGATGAAGAAATCCGACTGGGCAACGAAAGCGTCACCGATGCGATCCGCACGGAAGCGTGCAGTAACTCGGCTTCCAGAATAGCTGCGTATCCGCTGGTTAGAGCCGCGCTATTAGCGCGGCAGCGCGCATTTCGCCAGCTTCCCGGCCTGGTGGCGGACGGCCGCGATATGGGTTCGGTCGTTTTTCCCGATGCCGTTCTCAAAATATTTCTCACCGCAAGCGCTGAAACGCGAGCGCAACGGCGCCATAAACAGTTGATGGAAAAAGGGATAGGTGCTAATATTGCCACCCTTTTGCAGGATATACGAGAACGCGATGCCCGCGACAGTAATCGGAGCGTGGCGCCCTTGCAGCTGGGTACGGATACAACGTTGCTGGATACGACTTTCCTCGATATAACACAAGCCGTGGATAGTGTACTAAAGCAATATACTGAAATCTGTGCAAAAGGATCGCAGGTGAAAAACTGAAGCCAGCTTCGCCTCTCGATGCACTTGCATCAGGTGGGCAGTCGCACCGAGCGAGCCAGAGAAAAAGAATAGAAAGTAAAAGAAGAAGAATGCGGACGCCGCAAACGCGTACAGTATGATAATAGCACGTTCGACTAATACGTGTTATGGATAAAACGGTGCTTTTATGGCAAAGATTCAGGTCTCGGCGCATGAGAAATAGTTGAAATATGGAAACAGGGCTGTCCAGGTAATTGATCAAGTAGTCAAGGAGTATGGCTGGCGCTGTCTGATCACGCTTTTTCCGAGCAAAAGGAGAGCGCGGTCTGATTCGGGCACTTATTATTAACTTTTAACCCCGTCGATTTTCTTTGACGGGATTCCAAATCAGGTATCTTCCACAATGATTATTGCTTCCCCCGCTATAGATTCTTCCGAAAGTTTTGCGGCGTTATTTGAAGAAAGTCTTTCCCGCCAGGAAATGCGTGTCGGTGAAGTCATCACCGCCCAGGTTGTTCGTGTTGATTACAACATTGTGGTTGTAAACGCCGGACTGAAATCGGAAAGCTTCATTCCTGTCGAAGAATTCAAGAACGATAAAGGCGAAATCGAAGTCAAGGCCGGCGATTTCGTCAGTGTCGCCATCGAAGCGCTTGAAGATGGCTACGGCGAAACCCGTTTGTCGCGCGACAAGGCCAAACGGCTCACGGCCTGGCATGACCTGGAGGCCGCGATGGAAAGCGGCGCCATCGTCTCCGGCATCGTAAGCGGCAAGGTCAAGGGTGGTCTGACTGCCATGATTAACGGCATACGCGCTTTTCTTCCTGGTTCGCTGGTGGATATCCGTCCGGTCAAGGATACGACTCCATACGAAAACAAAGAGATGGAATTCAAGGTCATCAAGCTTGATCGCAAGCGCAACAATGTGGTGGTATCGCGCCGCGCGGTTCTGGAAGAAAGCCAGGGCGCGGATCGCCAGATCGTTGCTTGCGAATTTGACGGAAGGCGCGATAGTCAAGGGTATTGTCAAGAACATCACCGATTATGGCGCATTCGTGGACCTGGGCGGTATAGACGGCCTGTTGCATATCACGGATCTTGCATGGCGGCGGGTGAAGCATCCTTCCGAGGTCATCAGCGTCGGCGATGAAGTCACCGCCAAAGTGCTTAAATTCGATCAGGAAAAAAATCGCGTATCGCTGGGCATGAAGCAATTGAGCGAAGACCCATGGGTAGGGCTCTCCCGGCGTTATCCGCCGCATACCCGCCTATTCGGCAAAGTCAGCAATCTGACCGATTATGGCGCGTTTGTTGAAATCGAGCAGGGTATTGAAGGACTGGTGCATGTGTCTGAAATGGATTGGACCAACAAAAACGTGTACCCCTCCAAAGTGGTGCAGTTGGGCGATGAAGTGGAAGTGATGATTCTGGAGATTGATGAAGAGCGGCAGGCGCATTTCGCTGGGCATGAAGCAATGCAAGGTCAATCCGTGGGACGACTTCGCCATGAACCATCAAAAAGGCGACAAAGTGCGCGGGCAAATCAAGTCCATCACCGATTTTGGTGTTTTCATCGGATTGCAGGGCGGGATAGACGGACTGGTGCATCTTTCCGATCTTTCATGGAACCAGCCGGGTGAAGAAGCGGTCCGCAATTATAAGAAAGGCGATGAAGTTGAGGCCATGGTGCTGTCCATCGATGTCGAGCGTGAACGCATTTCGCTGGGTATCAAGCAGTTGGAAGGCGACCCATTCAACAGTTTTGTCTCGATAAACGATAAGAACAGCATCGTCAAAGGCACAGTCAAGTCAATTGATGCCAAGGGTGCGGTAATTGCACTGGAGAATGATGTCGAAGGCTATCTGCGTGCATCCGAAGTATCGCGCGACAGGGTCGAGGACATCCGCACGCATTTGAAGGAAGGCGATACGGTTGAGGCAATGATCATTAATGTTGATCGCAAGAACCGCGGCATTAATCTTTCCATCAAGGCCAAGGATATGGCGGAAGAATCCGATGCCATGCAGAAGGTTACGGTGGATAGTGCCGCAAGTGCGGGAACCACCAGTCTGGGCGCGTTGCTTAAAGCCAAGATGGATGTTAAAAATACTGAACAATAAAGGATGTCCATGACAAAGTCTGAACTGATCTCAAGGCTTGCAGCCCGTTATCCGCAGTTGGGGGCGAAGGATGCCGAGCTCGCAGTCAAGGTGATACTTGATGCCATGGCCAAGAGTTTGGCGCAGGGACAGCGTATTGAAATTCGTGGATTTGGCAGTTTTGATCTGAACTACCGGCCGCCGCGTATCGGGCGCAACCCAAAATCCGGAGAGAAAGTCAGGGTGCCGGAAAAGTATGTTCCTCATTTCAAGGCGGGGAAAGAAATGCGCGAGCGGGTCGATCACAAAACCTGAAAAATCGTATTGGATGGGTAGGTATAATGACGGCAGGGTCGAAAGACCATGCCGTCTTTTTAACTTATGGCTGACGCGATTCAACCGATGCGATGCGCAGAGATTGAGGTATTTGCATGGTTCATGCTGTTAACGCATGTCTGGCCCCTGGGAAAATGAATCATGCGTTATCTGAGATGGTTCTTGCGCATCGCGCTGTTTCTGTTGCTGCTTGGCTTTACCGTGAGAAATGTCGAAACGGTAACGCTACATTATTATTTCGGTTATGAATGGCAGGCGCCGCTAATACTGATAATATTATTGTTTTTCGCCCTCGGTGTGGCTATTGGCATCGGATCCTGCCTTGGCAAGATATTCAGCCAGAGGCGGGAAATTTCGACATACAGAAAAAGATATCCTTCGCTGGATGAACATCGATAAGATAAGGAAGCGTCAATGCGATCTGCCCGTTCAGGCAGGGCGGGAATGGGTCAACATGTATGGATGCGCCGCCATCAACACACGGCATTACTCCTGATCATCGTTTATCAGGTCCCTCATAAACACCGTCATGACGGCTGCTGGTGTCATCACCGCCTGCTGGCAATAACGCGAAGCTACAATATTTATCCGAAAGCTATCTATTGAATACGAACTGAGCGGTTATAAATGCGCTCGCCGAATTTATTGAGAACGCCTGACTGATCGTATGAACGACCCAAGAATTATTATTGCCCTGGATTTTCCTGACGCAAAACAGGCACTGGACCTAACGGCCAAGCTTGACCCTGCATCATGCAGGGTTAAAGTGGGAAAGGAGCTTTTTACCGCCGCGGGCCCGCAATTGGTCGAAAAATTGATGGATAACGGATTTGAGGTTTTCCTCGATTTGAAATTTCACGATATTCCCAGTACGGTGGCGGGTGCATGCAAGGCTGCAGCAGGGTTGGGCGTGTGGATGATGAATATCCATGCGCTTGGGGGGAGAAAAATGCTCATCGGCAGCCCGGGAAGCCGTGCCGGCGGGAAAAACCAGGCTCATCGCCGTCACCCTCCTCACCAGCATGGGGCCGGAGGATATGAACGAGATTGGCCTGAAAGGCAGACCCTCAGGATGTGGTCCAGCGATTAGCCTTGCTGGCGCGCGACTGTGGACTGGATGGGGTAGTAGCATCGGCGCTGGAGGCGCCCATGCTCAGGAAAATGATGGGCGAGAGTTTTTGCCTCGTCACACCGGGAATACGCCCGGTCGACGTTTCTCAGGGAGACCAGAAGCGGGTAACCTCTCCGCGTCAAGCGATTGAAAATGGCGCGGATTACCTCGTCATTGGCAGGCCTGTCACCCAGGCGGAAGACCCTGTACGGATGTTGCGGCGACTGAACGAGGAAATCGGTGGATTGAAGGATGAGCAGGGATTATCTGCATGAAATTTGCAATAACCTTGCGGTTGGTTGAATTTGAATTTCCCCGGTTCCTGCCAGAGCTTCCGTTTCTCCGATCTTTTTCCAATTATCACCCTCGAATTTATGAGCTGCCTCGGTTTGGCAGCCGTGATATATATGCTGCTTACCGAATTGACCCGTCGTCTCGTTGCGCGTAGAGTTCAAATACGGGAGGCTTGTATTGTATTTTTGATTTCAAGCATTTCAAGCGCATCCCATCCACCACTACTGGAGGATAATGCCATGTCCGAATATCACCCTCTCCCTGCACAGCGTCTGGCGGGCGCTGTCCGGGTCGCCCGTCCCACTCCGCCTAAATCCGTCACTCTGATGTCGCCCGCCCTTGATGTGATGACCGACTTGCGTACTATCGAGGCGGGTACAACCGAACCCAATGAAACAATGGAATGCGCAAATACGCACATGATGGAGCGAGGTATACGTTCACTGCTTGGTGCTAAACCAGGACAAGATTCTGGTGGGCATGATTACCGCGACCGATATTCTCGGTGAAAAACCGCTCCGTTTCATTCAGGAGCGGCATATGAAGCATAATGAGATTCTGGTCGCTGATATCATGACACCGCTCGATCGTCTGGAAGCTATTCCGATCGAACAGGTTCAGCATGGCAAAGTCGCAAATGTTATTGCCAGCTTGCGCAATGCCGGGCGGCAACATTCTTTAGTGATAGAGAACGATCCCGACGGCAATCTCGAGGTCTGCGGTATTTTTTCGTTGACGCAGATCGAGAAGCAACTTGGTGCCGCGATTCCGCCTATAGAGGTGGCGAGGACTTTTACTGAAATTGAAGAAGCATTGATTGCAAATTAGCGTGTGGGCGCGTTGCGGGGTAGTAAGCGAGCGATAGGCTCCATTCAACTACCCTCGGGACGAATTACCCGCATTACCCCGCATGCGAGCGCATCCGGGCCTGTATTAGCTGACTGAACGTTCCCAACCTGAAGCGTTCGCGTTTCTACGCGAGCTTCGATCCTCTTTCGATGCATATTCCCACTTTTTTCACGCCGCGTATCGCGCTGAGTTTCGCCACGCTGACTTTTATCCAGGGTGATTTGAATTCGGTCAAGACGATTTGCGCGATATGCTCGGCCAAGGCTTCCAGCAGAGAGAAATGTTTTTGCGAAAGAGTTTCGTTGATGCGCTGGACAATAAAGGCATAATCCAGCGCATCCTCGATATTATCGGTTTGGCAGGCCCGGCTTGTCACCAGCCCGATCTCCAAATCGAGTTGGATGGTTTGTGCAGTGTTGAGTTCCCATGGATAGATCCCGATCAAGGTTTTGATCTTGAGCTCGTGCAAAAAAATAATGTCCATATATGAAGTCTCTGAATAAATCCCTGAGTTTGCCGGAGGGGCACGACAACGGTGCAGCAGCATGACAAGATCAGATTTCCCCAACAAAAGGAGTCCAGCTATAACTGTCGCCGCGCCCTTGAAACCGCCCAGATTCTACCAGTTCAGTCGTCGATAAATCCTTGTAGCATTTATTAAAGGCTACCAGCAGAAACAAAGGCGCGCGTGGCCGAAGTTGTTTTCAAGTAGAATCACGGGAATTTTTTTTCTGTCTGCAAAGATGTCGCTAATTAAATGATGCTGATGGCCCTTGTCCTGCTGGCCTATTTGCTGGGGTCCATTTCCTTTGGAGTGCTGGCAGCTTGGCTCTTCCACCTGCCCGACCCTCGTACATATGGCTCAAAAAATCCTGGGGCCACGAATGTGCTGCGCAGTGGAAAGAAAGCGGCAGCCGTGTTCACGCTGCTGGGCGATGTCGGCAAAGGTTGGCTGTCGGTCGCCTTGGCGCAACATTTTGCACTCGGCGAGGAAGCGATTGCCGCAGTGGCGCTGGCGGTGTTTCTGGGCCATTTATTCCCGATATTCTTGCGTTTCAAAGGTGGGAAAGGGGTAGCGACGGCGCTGGGCGTATTATTGGGGTTTAACCCATGGATAGGGCTGCTGGCGATCGCCACCTGGATCATCGTTGCTGCGATCTGGCGCTTCTCATCGCTAGCCGCTTTAGCCGCAGCTGGGTTCGCGCCACTTTACGCCGTATTTTTTTTCGGTTTTGAAGCCCGCACCCTTGTCGTTTTTATCATGTCCGCATTGCTCATCTGGCGGCATAAGTCAAATATCGCCAGCTTGATTGCGGGCGGTGAACCACGCATCGGCAAGCACAGCGCGTGATAATTATCCCCCCGCGGCGTCCTGCATTTCCAGATCCCATCGTGCTTTTATCGTAAACGTATTATCCGGCTTTTTATTCCACGTTTCTGATGCCTGTAATCGCATCGCTCCCGCAAATGCGATCATGGCGCCATTGTCCGTACAAAATTCGAGTTCGGGAAAAAAAACAGTGGCGCCCATTTTTTCGGCTTTCCGGCAGAGATTGCTTCGCAGTTGACGGTTCGCCCCCACCCCGCCTGCAACCACCAGTTGAGTAAGGCCAGTTTTTGAAAGCGCCGCCAGCGACTTTTCCGTCAGCACGTCAACGACGGCTTCCTGAAAAGCAGAGGCAAGGGCACCTCGGGTTTGCTGGGTCAGGGGTTGTTTTCTGACCAGCGTCAATACTGCTGTCTTGAGCCCGCTGAAGCTGAAATTGAGATCGCCGCTACGGAGCATGGGGCGGGGAAGCTTGAATTGATTTGGTTGGCCTGACCGAAAAAATTCGTCGGCAAGTTTCGAGAGCGCCGGACCGCCGGGATAACCCAGCCCCAACAGCTTGGCGGTCTTGTCGAAAGCTTCTCCTGCTGCATCATCCACGGTTTCGCCGAGTAATTTGTATAGCCCGAGGCCGCTCACTTCCATTAACTGGGTATGGCCGCCCGATACGAGCAGCGCCACGAATGGAAAAGCGGGTGCAGGGATAGGATAACAGCGGAGACAGGAGATGTCCCTCAAGGTGATGGATGCCCAGCACGGGAATTTCCAGTGCGAAACCAAGGGCGGCTGCGATACTTGCACCCACCAGCAGCGCTCCAGCCAGTCCCGGTCCCTTGAGTATAGGCGATGGCGTCGAGGGCTCTCAGATCGAGCCCGGCCGCCGCAAACGTTTGCCTGACGAGAGGCAATACCCGCCGGATGTGGTCGCGGGAGGCAAGTTCCGGCACCACGCCGCCATACTCGCCGTGCATTTCCGTTTGGGAATAAAGCGCGTGGCTTAGCAGGCCGTGCTGAGTGTGATATAGCGCGACGCCGGTTTCGTCGCAGGATGTTTCAATGCCAAGTATGAGCAATGGAATATGGGAGAAATTACTCTTTTACGACAGCATTTGGCACTTGTTATATAATAGCGAGCTGTCTATAGTTAGATCAACCATACGATACTGTTTATCCAGTCCCTGTTTTTCAGTCATTTAACATTTCTAGAAAGGAACCAAATCTTCATGACCACTATTAAAGTCAAGGAAAACGAGCCGTTTGAAGTTGCCATGCGACGTTTCAAGCGTACCATAGAAAAAACCGGACTGCTCACTGAGTTGCGTGCCCGGGAATTTTACGAAAAACCTACTGCCGAACGCAAGCGCAAGCTGGCAGCTGCAGTTAAGCGTACTTACAAACGTCTACGCAGCCAGTTGCTCCCTCCGAAACTTTATTAGTTAAAGTTAGTCAAAAAACAAGTAAAACTTCCATGATCAATAATAAGCGCTTCCCGGTCTGGTTTATCGTGGATCTGAAAAAACAAATCACCGAAGACATGAAGGCCGCCATGCGTTCAGGCGATACGCGGCGGCGGGATGCTATCCGGCTGTTGCAGGCGGCTATCAAGCAGCGTGAGGTGGATGAGCGTATCGAGCTGGATGACGTTGCAGTAGTCGCTGTGATCGAAAAGATGCTGAAACAGCGCAGGGATTCCATTGCCCAGTATGAGGCCGCCCATCGTCAGGATTTAGCCGATGCAGAGAAATACGAAATGGGCGTGCTGCAACATTTATATGCCCCAGGCGTTGAGCGACAACGAAGTGGAAAGCGCCGTAGGCGAAGCGATTTCCGCTGTAGGCGCCAAAGGACAGCAGGACATGGGACGGGTTATGGCGATACTCAAGCCCAAACTTGCAGGGCGCGCCGATATGGGGAAAGTATCGGCCTTGGTGAAAAACAGGCTTATCACCTGATACCCGCAGCTTATCGCTGCAGGATTGCTGCAAAGGCTGTTACGAATATCGCGCGTATCGAGGTTGCCGGGGCGTACCTGCTTCAACAAAATAGCCCTGCCCTGGGACAATATTGCTTGATCCACTATAAATGATTTCACAATCATTCATTCACGAACTGCTCAACCGTGTAGATATCGTTGACGTCATTGAGCGGGACTTGCCGCTTAAGAAAGGCGGCGCGAATTATGCGGCGTGCTGCCCGTTTCATAGCGAAAAGACACCTTCTTTCACGGTAAGCCCCACCAAGCAGTTTTATCACTGTTTTGGCTGCGGTGCTCACGGCAGCGCCATCGGCTTCGTGATGGAATACAACGGCATGAATTTTGTCGAGGCGGTGAATGATCTGGCGGCCCGGATCGGGCTTCAGATTCCTGTGCAACAAACGGAATCCCGCTCTGGAGCAGCAGAATCGGGGTCGGCGCAAGACAAGCCGCAAGGAGGCCAAAACTCTCCCGGGGATTTGCTCGATGTCATGAATGTGGCTGCCCGATTTTATCGGGAACAGCTCAAGCATTCGAAAGATGCCATTATTTATCTGAAGAAGCGTGGTTTGACGGGCGAGACTGCTGCCCGTTTCAGCATTGGTTATGCGCCGGCCGGCTGGCGAAACCTGGATGCCGTATTTTCCGGCGCCCCGACAAAGGCACAGAAAAAACTGCTGGTGGAGTCCGGGTTGGTCATTGCGAACGACGATGGTAAATACTACGACCGGTTCCGCGACCGCATCATGTTTCCCATTCTTAACCTCAAAGGAGCGATTGTAGGTTTCGGTGGCCGAGTGCTGGAACAGGGCGAGCCCAAATATCTTAACTCTCCCGAAACACCCGTGTTTCAGAAGGGCCGCGAACTCTATAACCTTTTCACGGCCCGCAGGGCAATTCGCATGGCGGGATGTGTCATCGTGGTAGAGGGATACATGGATGTAGTGGCGCTTTTTCAGCATGGCATCGAGTACGCAGTGGCCGCGCTGGGCACGGCGATAACGCCGTATCATGTCCAGAAACTTTTGCGTCAGTCCGATAATGTCGTATTTTGTTTCGATGGGGACAATGCTGGCAGGAAAGCGGCATGGCGTGCGTTAGAGGATAGCCTTGGGCAGCTTGTGGACGGCAAGAACGTCAGTTTTCTTTTCCTGCCCGAGGGTGAGGACCCGGATAGCTACGTTCGCAATTTCGGCAAGGACGCCTTTGAAGCCTTGTTAAAGCAAACATTGCCGCTATCCGTTTTCCTGTTTAGGGAACTGTCTGGGCGCACGGACATCAAAACCAGCGAGGGGCGAGCTAAACTTGGTACAGGACGCCAAGCCGTTGCTCGCGAAGGTCACTGCGCCGGGGCTCGCGCTGATGCTGTTAAAAAGATTGGCGGAGATCAGCGGCCTCGATCAGAGGGAGCTGGAAGGTCTGTTAAAGATCAAACGTGTTTCAGCTTCCCGGTCGCGTGAAAGGGCGCCTCGACCACAACCCGCTTCACCGTACCGCTGGCTGATGCAGGTGTTGTTATACGACCCTGGCTATATCCAGAAGCTGGATAGAAAATTACTCATGCAGAACGAGGAATACGCTGAAGAAGTAGCAGCGCTGAAGGCCCTGGTTGAATTTATCGATACGCACCCCAACGTTGGAGGAAACACGGCAATACCTTCGGCTATCGCATATTTTCACGATAGTCCCTATCGCGTTCTCCTGGAAAAGGCTGAGAGCAATACGCTCACTTGGGATAGTAGAAATAGACCTGGAAGCAGAGTTTTCCGGTGCAATGGCCCGGTTGCGTGAAATGAAACGTAAAGAACGAATGGCGACCTTACACAACAAGTCCTTGAGCACGCTTACTCCCGAGGAAAAACAGGAGCTCCAGCGGATGGCGCTCTCTTGAAGGCGATAGTCGGACAGTGTACGGACAGCGTTATTGAATCTTGATATAATAGAGAGTTTTCGAATTTCAACTGGCGATACTATTTGGAAAAGACATGGTAAAACCAAAATTACAAGTCAAAGCGGCGGTAAAGTCAAAGACCGGAGCTTCACTGGCTGCAGCTGCGAGTCGTCCTGATGACGTCCGGGTGGCGGCCAAAAAAGGAACCAAACGATATGAAGAAGTCGCCGAAAGGCCAGCCAAAAGAAGTGATGGCAAAAGCGCCGGTAAAAACGGCTGCGGAAACACTGGAAGACGATGTTACGACAACTACTGCAAAGTCGGGAGCTAAAGTCCCGGCCGCTGTGACCGAAATCGTGAGGCCGATGATGACCACCAAGGAACCGAGTCTGCTTGCTGCCAAAATAGGTAAGGTCAAGGCAGCAAAGGAAGGCAAGCTTACCCAGTCGAAGGACGCAGAAAAATCTTCGCTTGCACCACAGGATCTCGAGGCGCGGCGTATGCGGCTCAAGAGTCTCATTGTGCAAGGCAAAGAGCGCGGCTACCTCACCTATGCCGAGATCAACGATCACCTTCCCGATGATATGCTCGATGCCGAACAGATCGAGAATATCATCAGCATGATCAATGACGTCGGCATTTCTGTTTATGATGAAGCGCCCGACGCGGAAACGCTGCTGATGTCGGAGACCGCGCCCACAGTGGCCGATGAGGATGTAGTGGAAGAAGCCGAAGCGGCGCTTTCCACTGTGGATTCAGAGTTTGGGCGCACTACCGATCCGGTACGCATGTATATGCGCGAAATGGGGTCGGTTGAATTGCTCACGCGCGAGAGTGAAATCGAGATAGCGAAACGTATCGAAGATGGCCTGAAGCATATGATCCAGGCGATTTCCGCCTGTCCGACAACCATAGCCGGAATTCTCGATCTCGCCAATAAGGTGGCGAAGGATGAGATGCGCATCGATGAGCTGGTTGATGGGTTGCTGGACCCCAATGCCGAGGAATTGCTCAGGGAAGAAATCTCCGATGAGTCGCTGGAGCAGGAACTGAGCGCCGAGGATGGGGAAGACGAAGACATTGCCGCGATAGCCAATGCCAATTTGCTCAAGTTGAAAAATGACGCGCTGGAGCGTTTCGCTGTAATTCATAACGCCTATATAGAAATGCAGAAGGCGTTGGAAAAAAAGGACCGGGTAACAAAGCCTATAAATCGCGAAGATCGTCGCTGCCGCAGCGAGCAGGACAAGCGATGCCGCGACCTGGCCAGCCACGAGCGCCCGCTGGCCGATCGAACGTCCCCTAACGACTCGGCCGCCTTCCTTGAGCACCTGCCCCCGGTGGCAACCGCATAACCGTGCAATGCCGGCAAGAGCGAGATGCAAGCAGCGTCGTGAGCGTCGATGCCGCCACCGCGACACTCGATGACGCGCGGATCGACGCTGAGATCGAGGTCCGACATTGACACGACTGTCTGCACGAGCGTGCCGGACTTGCACGAAGCGTGCGCGCGCAGTACAGCAGCTCCTACGCGGCCGCCGCCACCGCGATCACGGCGGCCTCCAGCACCACTTGCCGCACGAGCCCTGCCCGCGACGCGCCGAGCGCCACGCGTGTCGCCAGCTCTCGCCGTCGCGCGGCTACGCGGACGAGCGACAGCGTGGCGACATTGCCGCACGCGATCAACAGCAGCAGCCCGACCGCCACCGCCAGCAACGTTGGCACTCGGCTCATGTCCTGCCGTTCTTCGGTGGTCATGCCGGCGCCCGCCCACACCTTCACCGTTCTTCCGCGGTTGGATGGATACGTGGCGGCGAGCCAGGCTGCCGTCGTCGCGAGATCGCGTTGGGCATCATCAACCGTCTTGCCCGGAGCTCAGCTGCCCGACGAGCCGCATCAGGCCACCGCGCCGAGACTCCAGGTTGAATCCAAGAATGGGGGACGGCCTCGCGGCGACGACGATCGGCACGAAGATGGCCATTCCGCGCGTTCCGGCCATCCCGCCAATGAATCCGGTGGTGCGACGCCGATCACCATGGACGCGTGGCCGTCCAGCTCGATCGTCGCCCCGAGCACGCGTGGGGATCCTCGAACCTTCGCTGCCAGAGGGCGAGCTCAGGACGACGACATTCTCCGATTCCGGGTCGGTGAAGAATCGGCCCGCGGCGGGCCTAACGCCGAGCACGGTGAAGAAGTTCTCGGTGACGAAGCTGATCCACTCGCGAGCCGAGCCTGACGAGTCCTCGACCACCATTGCGCCGCCATCGAATCCAGCGATCCCGTCAGCGCCGTCGTCCGTGCGCGAAGGTCGCGGTAGTCCGGATAGCTGACTATGGGATAGCCAGATTCCGACGCCGCCGTCATTGGTCGACGCGCTCGATCGTGACGAGTCGATCGGCGCCGGCCACCCCAGGAAGCGGGCGGAGAAGAGAGCCCTTGCCGATGACGGTGAACACGGCGGTAGGCCGCCGATGCCTATCGCGAGCGTGCCGACGGCGACGGCAAGAATGCTGGGCCCGGCGCAACGTGCGCAAGGCATAGCGAACTCGCGCGAAGCCGAAGCGAGTGCATTTCCGACCCACGCGTCGCTAGTGGCATCCTTTACGGGCTCGATCCCACCTGTTTCAACGAGTGCCCGTCGGAGAGCGAGGTCAGGCGCCATCCCCGAACGCTCGTAGTCCGCTGCGAGCAGATCGACATACGCCGAACCTCAGCGTCGAGATCCCGCTCGACGCCCTGGCGACGAACCACGTTCGACGACAGGCTGCGGACGACGGCGATGAGTCGCACGGTCCGGCTCTCCTATCGACATTCGACATGAGAACGTATGCCACGCGTCACACGAGGTCAATATCCGCTCTGGCCGCGCTTGGCCTCGCCTCGTCAAACCGTCGCGACATTGAGGTAGTGACTGAGCTCGCGAATCCCCCGCCCAAAGGTATCGATCGACGTGATACCCACTGTGCGCAAACCTGATCGAGCACGCTGCCGCGGCCAGCTAACTTGCTCTCGCCAAGACGTCAGATATCACCCCGAACCAACCAGGGGAATGGCGACAGCGTCTCTGAACGGCATCACGAATGGTTTCGACGAGGCTGGAACGGGCGACGACGTTTCTCTGTTGGTGCACGGCACCCCGTTCAACCGATCGATGTGGCACCCGCCACTGAACGCGGCCGGGGACTGATGACTGATCACCGTCTCCTGATAGCTGGCACACTTGTCACTGGCCCAACCGGTCGCGATGCTGGGTGGTCGGAGGTAGTCAGTCGCGCCTCAGCCGAACATTACGAGCTGATGCTCCGCCGGATGTCCACTCGCATTGCGCGCACCACCGACGGCAGCGCGGCCGCGATGCCGATCACGAGCATCCCCAGGCTCACCGCCGATAGCACCACCACCGAGCGCGGGTTCACGCCGAACACGAACTGCTCGAGCATGCCGCCGAGCAGGACGATGGCGACGAGACCAATGATCACCCCGGGATCGTTGGCGGGCCACCTGGCGAAGGACGGACCGGCCCAGATCCGCCGGTGACGCGCCGAACACGAGACGTGTGGCGTACTCTCGCTCTCGCGTCGCCACGAGCTGACGCATCACGCCGTAGCACCCGAGCATCGCCATCAGCGTCGCGGCGACCGCGAACGTAAACAGGATGATGCTCTGAAGCCGCGGCAGCGCGTTCGCCTGGTCCACGAGCGCATCGAGGCTCGCGACATCGTGCGCGGTGAGAAGCGGATCAGTGAGCCGCAACGCGTGCCGCATGGCGCGAATGGCGGCTCCGTCACTTCCGCGCGGCCTAACGACCAGGGACAGCGTGACCGTCGAGAGCTGCGCCCACGGGATGTACACCGTCTCCCCGGGAGGCGCGCTCGCCCCTTCGTCGATCACATTACCGACCACGCCGACGACTGTGACAGGAGCCGGCACCTTGCTCCCGGGCACCACGCGGTACAGTCGCTTCCCAATCGCCGGCTGATCGGGCCACAGACGGTGGCGAGGCGGCGGCTCACGATCGCCACCGGCGGTGCGCTGGCGTCGTCGTGCCCGTCGAACTGGCGACCGAACAGGAACGGGATCCCGATCGTCGCCAGGTAGTTGGGTGATACGCGTCGAATCTCGAACAGTGCCGGTTCCTTGCTGAGACTCCCATCCGGCATCGGGACGAAGAAATACGTGGCCCACGCTTCGTCGCTTACCGGCAGTGTGGAGGTGAAGCCGG
The DNA here is from genome assembly GCA_963850515.1 of uncultured beta proteobacterium. GTDB lineage: Bacteria > Pseudomonadota > Gammaproteobacteria > Burkholderiales > Nitrosomonadaceae > Nitrosospira. The sequence goes on along the minus strand of CAWKMH010000014.1, from coordinate 4,342 downwards.
CGGCGCGCGATCGACGGCTCCGCGAAAGGTTCTCGACCAGCGCTCGGCCCATGGTTGCGCGCGACGAATCGTCCGGGTACCGCTGACGATCGAGGTAGACTCGGGCGACGATTGCGCCGGGGGCGGAGAACCCGCCGGGCACGCGCTGCAGGTTGCGGAAGCTCACGCCAACGAGCGCCGCCGAGGCGAGAATCACCAGCGACAGCGCGGCCTGCACGATGACCATCGCTTTCTGCCAGCGGAGGCCCGCCGCCGTGTGGGTCGTCGACCGCCCGCCCGACCGCAGCGACTGAGCAAGGTCGATCTTTCGGCTGAACCAGACGGGCAGCACGCCGGCGACGAGTCCCGCGATCACCGCGACCGTCGCGCTGACCGCGAGCACGCCGCCATCCAGCGCTATGCGCGACGTGAAATACGTGAGCGACGGAAGATTCATGCTTCGGAGCCAGGGTATCGTTAGGCCGGTGGCGCCGACCGCGATCACGGCGCCGGTGCCGACCACGACGAGGCTCTGCAACACGAGAATGCGAAACACGCGCGCGCCCGCGGCGCCGAGCGCCTGGCGCACGGCCAGCTCGTGCTGTCGCTCGAAGCCCCACGCGATGAGCAGCGACGCGAGGTTGAGCACGGCGAGCAGGAGAAGCACGACCGCGCCCTCCTGAACGAGCAACACCGTCGAACCAGCGCCAGCCTGGAGCTCCTCTCGCATCGACCGCAGCTCGTAACGGAACTCGCGGTTGTCGGCGTTCGCCGCGACCGTCCGCTTCGTGAAGTCGATCGCGTCCGCCTCGGCGTCGCGGATCGTGCGCCCGTTCGCGAGACGACCGTACATTCTGGTAGTGGCGCGCGCCGGTGATCGCCAGGCGGTCGCCCGGGGGAACATCGAGGGGAATCCGAGATGTCGGTCGGGTTCGGCAGCGCGAATCCTTCTGGCATCACGCCGATCACGGTGTACGGCGCGCCGTCGAGGCGCATTGCTTTACCCAGCACGCTGGGGTCGCCGGCCAGCGCGGACTTCCAGAAGGCATGGCTGATCACGACGACGCGCGCACCGCGCGGTTCCTGCTCGTCCTGGCTGAACGCGCGTCCGAGCGTCGGAGACACGCGCATTGCGGGGAAGAAGCTGGCGGTGACGCGAGCCATGTTCACCGGGCGTGCCTCGCCGCGGTCGTCCCAACTCGTTATGCCCGGATACGCGAGCGTAATGGCGGCGTAACTGTGTTGGATGCGACGGATCAGGTCGTAGTTGGGATAGGCTTCGTCGTAATGGTCGCTGCCGCGCCCGCCATCCAGGTCACGAGTCGGCATGATGGCGAGGAGGCGGTCTGCCTCTGGCACACCGATGCTCGAAAAGAAGAAAGTCTTGAGCGCCGAAAAGACGATGGTATTGGCGCCGAGCGCGAGCGCCATCGTGAGCACGGCGACGGCGAAAGCGGCCTTGCGGCGGGCCATGAATCGGAGCCCGGCTTCGCGCGCGAACGAACGAAGAGCGTAGACCATGGGACCAGATGGATGGGGGCGGATCGATACAAGCGGAGAACCGTCGCCGCACTCCTTATGAACGCACGAAAGACAGTCGAATGGGACAACGGACGTGATCAGGCCCCGGTATCACCGAGACAGCGATACCGGGGCCCAACTGTTCGCGACGGGTCTGACCGTGCTTACTGGTGCGACATTGTCATTGCTTTGCGCTGCCGCCTCACTACCGCCTTAGCGCCGCCATCAGGCGCGCGAGGTGGTGATAGCTGTGGCGAAGCGCGTGGTCCTCGATGAAGAACTGGTGGTCAGCGGCGCGTCCGAGTTGAGCGAGACCGAGGCGGCCCGATCGAGCTCGTCGTCGGTCAGCGCCCGCACCGCGGCCGCGGCGGCCGAGCTGTTCCGTCGGAGGAAGGCGAGCGCCTCCTCCTTCGTTACGCCGTCGAACTCCTTCGCGTGAGCGGCGTTCACGGCGGCGACGTCGTCCCACGTCACGCCGGCGATCGGCTCGCCGTGGGCCAGCTTCTGCGCCAGCTCGATCTCCAGCGGATACATGTTCCCGACGTGGTGGACGATCACGCCGACCTTCCGGCCGTCCTTCGGCGTGCGCATCTGCCACTCGGATGGGGTGATGGTTTCGGCGAAGGCGGCGAGTGCGCGCGCACCCTGCTCGAGGCGAAGCGCGAGCTTCTCGCTCCGCTGGTTAGGCGTGACCACCGCGAGTCTGTCGCGGCGGTAGCTCGCCGTGATGGTGATGTCGCCGGACGTGTCGCCACAGTCGTTGCTGCGCGCCGCGCCGGTGTTGGATAGGGGTGTCATATGGACTCCTGCAATCGTTGTGGGTACGTCTGGTTAGGCGAGCACCGTGCTCGCGAGGGCCATGGTACGGGTGCGGTCCGTCGATCGGCATGACGCGGCGTCCGCGTTTCCTGCTCGCGCGTCCGCTTGTACGCCGCCATTTGCCCGAGCGGCCGGACCTCTTGCCCGAGCGTCCGCCACCTTGCCGACTCGGGTAGCGTGTTGGAACATTGGGAATGGACCCTCTCTCCGATGTGTTGCGCGCGGTGCGACTGGACGGGGCTTTCTTCTACACAGTGGAAGCGGCTCATCCGTGGGGGGTGTTCGTCGCGGACGCACACGTGCGTGTGCCGCGCGTGCTCCCGGGGCCGAGCACCTCATCTCCTACCACATTGTGACGTCGGGGAGCTGCTGGGGCGGCGTAGAAGACGAAGCGCAGGTGCTCCTGGAACCGGGTGACGTGATCGTCTTTCCACACGGCGACGCGCACCTGCTCTCGAGCGATGAGGGGAACCGCCTGGACCCGAGCATCTGATACGGCGGCACCGACGCGTCCCCTCGAGACCTTGCGGCTCGGCGATACGCACAACGGCGGCAGGCGGGTCACGTTCGTCTGCGGGTTTCTCGGGTGTGACGCGCGGCCCTACAACCCGCTTCTTGCTGCATTGCCGCGATGCATTCATATGCCGGGTGGCGTCAGCGGCTGGCTCGCGGAGTTTCCGAAGCAGGTCGTCATTGAGTCACGCAACGCACGCGCGGGCGGTGCGACGATCCTGACGCGGATGGCGGAGTTGTTGTTCGTGGATGTCGTGCGCCGGTACATGGATGGCATGAGCGGCCGGGAGACCGGGTGGCTCGCCGGCCTCCGCGATCCCGTGGTGGGTCCCGCGCTCTCCGAGCTGCACCAGCGGCCGTCGCATCCATGGACCCTGGTCGACCTGGCTCGCGCCGTATCGACGTCGCGTACGGTGCTCACCGAGCGATTCATGCAGCTCGTGGGGATCCCGCCGATGCAGTACCTCACACAATGGCGTCTCCAGCTCGCCGCGAAGGAGCTGGCGAGTGGATCGGAAAAGGTCGCGACGATTGGCGCCCGCGTCGGGTACGAGTCCGAGGCCGCGTTCAGCCGCGCGTTCAAGCGCGCGACCGGGCAACCGGCGTCATGGCGCCGCGCGCGGCAGCATGGGTAGCGGGCGCGGTGCCCGTCGCGTCGAGCGATACGAATCTCGCTTTCCCGTTAGGAAGATCGCCAGCGCCACCCCTATCAGAAGCCCGACTCCCAGGAGCCTTGCGCGTCCATAGGAGAGCCTATCCGTCCGAGACCACTCCGGGGTTAGGTGCAGAAGTTCATTCTGCGAGCGCGCGCGAAGTCGGCGGAGGCGATCGTCTGAGCTGTGCGCTGAGCGACGCAACGTTAAGGTGTGTACGATCGACCTGTCGCAGGTGGCAACCAGAACCGATCACCTATGACCCGCCTCTCATTACTCGTTAACTCGCCACGACATCACAGATGTCATGGCGAGCTATTGGTCACGGGTGATGGGTCATTGGTTATCGGTCATCGGTTTCGCTGAATGACCACGTCGCCTTGCACGCCGACGACTACGCGCCGCACTCCGCCGCGAGCGTCAACACCTGGGCTCGACTCGTGTGCCCAGCCGCCTTCAGGATCGGTGGGACCGCGGGATCTGAGGCGAAGTTCTGCCAGCCCTGTACATCCCAGTCTGAAGATCACCCACGCGATTGTTCTCGTTAGGGTCACGAAAGACCAGCGCGCCGTTCGAGCCATGCTGCTTTCGCTTGTCAGCGCTCGTGGTCGTGAAGATGCTCATCCAGCGGTCAAAATCCTCGACGGTCGTCGTGGCGAGTAACATGGTATGCGCTCCTGTGCGAATCGTTAGGAATGTGAGGTGGTCGTCTGCGACCGAGAAACTGCCGCGACGGGCGATGTTCGCTCGGGCGTCGTCGACGATGCGTTCGTGCGGGTCAATCAGCCCAGGCTCTTGACGAGCTTGAAGCGGCCGCCACTCGACTGCGCGATGTACATGTTCATCCGCACGTGATA
>CAWKMH010000013.1:0-16632 GCA_963850515.1 uncultured beta proteobacterium | reverse complement strand
TATGAGGTGGAGGGGAACCTCGATTTCCTTAGCGCCACAATTGGCTTTCTCGATCTCCGTGGTATCCATATCCGCAAGGTCGCCGCTCAGGACTATGCGCTCAATCTGAGCCTTGCGCGCGTACGGACGAATCTCTGGCTCGACAATCTTCGATCAGGGCCCAAAACTATTGTTGAAGGTGTGATTGACGCACGTGGAGCGACCGTGGGCGGAGATTTGAATCTTAATGGACTAACGCTGAATCCGCCGCCTGATTGGGCGCACGCGAGCATTCTCGCATCCAACCTTCGAGTCGGCGGCGACCTAATTCTCGATGATCTTGTGACCTCTATTGATCTGGAGAGCAGCCATGTCGAGAGCAACCTCAATGTAAACAATACGGTCATGAAATCGCCGAATAATCAGGAATACGGCCTATACGCGCACAACATAACAATCGGTAACGACTGCAATCTGACAAAGATAGCCGGCACTGTCGATCTGGGGCTTTCGCGCATTGGCGGCGCGCTAAAGGTGCATGCACAATATCTTGCCTCGCTGAATGCGAAGGATGCCGAAGTGCGAGGGTCGGTGTCAATCAGCGGCATATTTATGCCGCTGATGAAAAAGCATCGAATAAATTTCGACGGCGGCAGCTATCGGAGCGGATTCTCCATCGGTGATCTCGAAAATAGTCTCAGATTTATAAATCCTCCGAGTTCTCTCGTGACTGACATTAAGAATATGCCCATTCCTACTCTCAGTATCGAGGATGCGTGCATCGCAAATGATTTTCAAGTGACGAAGGTTAGGGCAGCGGAAGTGCTCGTTATCGAAGCCTATAAGGCACCACTTTCTTTTTATCCCAATTGGGTGCTTGTCGAAGCGCTATGTCAGCTTGAGAAAGAACGCAAAGCTATTATCGCTTTCTTAAAGCATCAATCGGATACGACAATGGAATCAATTCTGCTTGGGGGGCAGTCGACACCCATTCATCAGTTGAATGGACGTGACACGCTGAAACTTGATTCCGCGCCGATGGTACGGGATTACCTGAGATTTTTCTGCGCCTATGTTTGGGGAGGAGATGAAAGAGAGGAAGGCGCCTTCCTTATTATCGAGTCGGAGAAAGCGCTCGACGGTGCGAGATTATCGGCTCAAGTGGAATTTGCTGAGGTATCGGTAAAGAAAGACGAGGAAAAGGGTTGGAGCTGTATAGCCATGATCCGCTACGCCAACAAACTGTATCGCACTGAGCTGCACGTATATCCTGATGGCAATGTGGAGATGACCAAGGATGATTTTTTAGCTGATATTGAAGAAGAAAACCCTGTTACATTTGATCCGCCCTTACGCATCATTACTGATTCACGCATCAAAGCTGATCCTGGCAGTGCGCCATTCTGGTTGAGGACGATTTTACCTGCCGCACAGGTGGAGAAGATCACGCGCGAAGAAATTGCTCAGGATGTTGAGCCCATCTTGTTGCAGCAACTGGTACAACCTGGGATTCAGGAAAATGAAGCTGCTACTGCAACAGGCCGTGCGGAAGTCTCTCTACGTGGTCTCAAGGCCAGAGTGTTTCATCATAACCTCCGGGAGTCCGGTTCCTGGGGACCCGGTATAAGGCTAAAGCTTGATGGGTTCGAATATGATCGTGTCGAAACCGAGGGAGTTGAGGGTAAGGACAAGATAGTTAAGCCCAGATTTAACGATAATACCGGTCCAAAAAAAGCATTTAACAAAAAGGAAACACCGAAACCGGAGAAACCGAAAATACGTTCGTCAAAACGCGTAGATGAAACGGCCGATGCTTACATCGGTTGGCTGACCCGGCAATATGATTGCCCCCACGCAAAATCTCATAAGCACGCCCGTGACCGATTAATAGCTTGCGCCATCGAAGCGGATAGCGCTAAATCGGCACAGGGAGAGAGTGTCTATGAACCGCAACCTTACGAACAACTGGCGCGCGCATTACATAATGAGGGCAAGTATGAGGTCGCTAAGCGCATCACACTCGCGAAACTCTCGCTCGAACGTCAATTTGTCCATCACCAGTGGATTCGCCCGTTTCTATGCATAATGGAGAAATGTTTCGACTATGGCTTGTTTCCAGGGAAAAGCGTGTCGTGGTTCCTTATGTTATGGCTGCTCGTCGGTACAGGTGCTTTCTATTTTGCAAATTACCAGTTGATGAGCCTGTGCTTGTGCGGCATTCCGGGGCAGGTACGTTAGAATTACCCGGGCAACGTTGCGGCGAAGAAATCGATTCCTTATGGTATGCGCTGGATGTGTTTGTTCCAGGACTGGACCTCAAGCAGGAGGATAGATGCTCGATCACTACTCGCGACGAGGCGAGGCCTTGGCGTGCTTTCAGTGTGATATATGAAATATTGGGCGCAATAGTGACACCCATCATGTTGCTCAGCGTGACAGGCATGCTACGCCGATATATTGAGCGATGAACGGATTGGTTATGCTGGCGTAGTTTCATCGCGCCTTATCTTCAGCCTGTAGGATATCCTTAATAGCCGTATTCCTGAAGCACATCCGAGCGATTCCGGCTTTCTAGCCGAAGCTGGGCTAAGTCCGATGGACGTTGACGACGTGGTGCTGGTTATTAGAGCATTTCCCATCCGAATTTCCAGAAATTCCGGTCCACTACCAAATGAAATTTCCTGGAGTGATCTTACAAGAGATTCTGGCTGCAAAAACTCAATAGTTGAAAATACTCGTCCGTTTCAAAAACTATTCGGCGAGTGGCAAAATTCGATCCTAAAATCGTGCGGCAAGCAATTATGTATAACCGACCGACACGAATAGTGTTAAACCACTTGGATTACATTGACTCTGATTGTGCGACAGCTGGCTCGCTGACGCACGAAGCGGTTTGTTTTGTGGCAGAGGCTGAATCGGGAATAGGCTCAAGGGGAATTCCTTGATTATTTGGGGTGGGGGCCAAATTTACAGATAAAAGTTCGTAATAATTTTGGACAACCGAGTTTGTCAAAATGAGATTTCAGTGAACGATCATTTGAAAAAACTCGCTTTTCCTAAAACTACAGATGAAGCAAAAGAACGGTTTCAGAATATGAGGCACTTTGATCCTTTTCCTTCAATACCTCCTGCACTCCTGAATTCAGCGGATATTTATAAATATGCAAGAGTTACAGGAATGGTGTTTCCATTTAGCGAGGAACCAGGAAAGCTAAAGTCTTCGTCATATGAGATCGATTTTTTGGGTACAGTTTATTATTGGAAAGATTCTCTAAAAAATAGAATTTACAGAACGTGAGATTAAGCAATATGATTCGTTTACGTCTCCCGAAGAATTCAATCGTCTTTGTTTCTCCGCAAACATTATTTCATCTTCCTGATTATATTGCTCTTCGATTTAACCTGAGAATCAAACATGTTCACAGAGGGCTATTATTAGGAACAGGACCTCTTGTTGACGCTGGTTTCGCAGGCCGACTTTTTTATTCCGATCGTACAATTTAACCTCGGAAGACTACGTAATAACGGGAGGCCAAGGGCTTATTTGGGTGGAATTTACCAAACTCTCTCTGTGGTGGTCAAGTAAATTCGGACACCACGAATAAGTTGTGTTTGCTGCCATTTTCCGTTCGTAGACGGCGGGCGGCAGATTGCCCAATGTTGAATGCAGCGCTTGCTGTTGTAGAAGCCAACGATGTAGTCGGTAATATCGCCGTTGACCTTCGCCGTGGTTGGCATAATCCGCTGCCAGACGCGCTCCATTTTGAGGTTCAGGAAGAAACGTTCGGTCGACGGCATTGTCCCAGCAATTTCCCTTGCGGCTCATGCTGCAGCGAATGCCATGCTGTCCAGTAATGCCTGGTACTCCAGGCTGGCGTATTGGCTGCCGCGATCGGAATGCACGATCAGTCCGGCAGCGGCTGGCGTTGCTGAATGGCCATGCGCAAGGCGTCAGTAGACCAATTTGGTGGCATGCGTTGGCGCCATCGCCCAGCCGACCACCTTGCGCGAGAACAAGTCGATCACGACCGCAAGATACAGCCAGCCGGCACCGGTGCGCACATAGGTGATATCCGATACCTAGGCGATGATTCGGTGCGTCAGTTCGAACTGTCGATTCAAGTAGATTCTCGGCTACCGGTAAGTCATGCCGGCTATCGGTGGTGTGGATAAATTTGCGTTTCCATACCGGACGCAAGGCGGCCTCCCGCATCAAGCGCCGTACCCGGTAGCGGCCAATCGCGATGCCTTTAGCTTGCAAGACGCTGGACCAGACGGCGGCTGCCGTAACTTGCCGACTGCCAGTAAAGCCGCCTTGAGATGAACTGTGGCACCCTATCCGGCTTGGCGCACCACGCTGCCGGTGCTGATAATAACCGGCACGGCTGACCTGTAATACCCGGCATAGCTTGCTGTTACAGGGATGGCCTTCTGTTGCAATTGACGAACCAGCCGGTAGCTCATTTCAGTTCGCGGGCAAAGAAGGCCGAGGCTTTTTTTAATATATCGTTATCCATCCGTAACTGCCGATTCTCGGTTTCCAGTTGCCGGATGCGCTGCTGCTCGGCCGTGAGCGGTTTGCCAATGCCCGGCTGCCCGTTCAGTTCAGCTGATATTGCTTCACCCAGCGCCGAACGACCGTCTCCCCCAGATCCATGCTGCGGCAAACGTCACTGACAGGCAATCCCTGGTCCTTCACCATGCGCACAACTTCCAATTTGAAGCTGGTGTCAAATTCCCTGCGTACCCTGCGTTTCGTCATCATAAACTCCTCCATAAGTGAATAATCCACTTATCAAGGTGTCTGTGCAAATTAGACCACTACACTCCGCATGACCATTGGATTAACGAAAACGGAGAGCATACCCAATACAAGCATTTTCCTGATACCAATCGTTACATAACACCAGAAGAATACTTGAAAAAAGTGTCAGACAGTGGAGAGCTTCAGCCCGTAGTTCCATTCCTTTAGAAGTTGCAGTTGCAAAAAGCGATTCACTCAAAGCATTAAACAAAGTAGATGACCTTGAAAATAAAATAAAAAAAAATGGAGTTTGTTCGCAACTAATAGTCGCTGCTGTGAGCGTGATATGGCCGATCGTCAGCTTAGTCGCCGAAGTAAATAAATATGTTCGTGATTCTTCGGAAACCGTAAATATAGTTAACCAAACTCTTAGTGAGCAACAGCAGGCTATTTTAGAAATAAAAGCAGAAATTTCGTTGCTTACAGCTGAAATTCAGAAAGAACCAACTAACCAACGTAGTAACTTTACTCCATCAATTGTTGACAAAAAAAACGAGGCAGCGTCTCAATGAGTTTACAGTTTATTTTGTCGGTTTAGTGTTTGAAACTTGGATGGTCGTTCCTCACTTTTTTTTCCCCGGTAAAAACAGAATAGAAATTTGCGGCGGTATAGCTTCGGGCAAAACTACGCTGGCTGCGTTTATTGCCCCAACTTAATATCCTGCCGACTTTCGAAAATTTCCAGGCAAATCCTTTCTTCCATGCCTTTTACGCTGATCCAGTAGGTGCTGCTTTTGAAACCGAGGTCTCTTTCCTACTTCAGCATTACCATGAGATTAAGACTTCCGCAAAGCGCGGCAAATCATTTGTATGCGACTTCTCTTTCTATTTGGATCTCTCATATGCTAACGTCACTCTCTCCCAGGATAAACTTGAAGCTTTTCTTGCGGTTTATCGCGAGGTGAAGCGTGACCTTGGCACGCCATCCCTAACAGTGCATCTTAAATGTGAACCTAAGATTGAATTGGAACGTATCAGATGTCGGGGAAGAGAAGTCGAAAATGGGATAACCCTTAATTATTTGGAGCAGATAAACGTTCGATTGGAGCAAGTTCTCGCGGAACGACCGTTTGCTGGTGAGATTATTGTTATAGACAGCGGCCTATCGGATTTTGCTCACGATGAAGAAGTGAAGCATACGATCCTCAGCCATATAATTCAAAAACTGACGTTTTTGAATTGGAATGAGACCTCGGGAACTGGGCGACTTGCGATAAGGAATTTAAGCCGCTTGCCTGACAAGTTGTGATTCAAACTGCTCTGGCGATAACGCCGGCCGCAACTCCACAGTCCGTATGATGGGGATACACGTGTTTGGGAGTCGGTAGGCGAGTTTGCACAGATGTCGACTGGCTTTGTTTATTCCACCGTCACCGATTTCGCCAAATTCCGCGGCTTATCGACATCAGTGCCTTTTTGCAGTGCTACATGGTAGGCAAGCAGTTGCAGGGGGATTGTGTGAAGGATGGGGCTGAGCAAGCCGGCGTGTTCCGCCAGACGGATGACGTGGACGCCTTCGCTTTCCTGGATACGGGAATCGGCATCGGCGAAAACATAGAGTTCGCCGCCGCGTGCGCTGACTTCCTGTAAATTGGACTTGAGTTTTTCCAGTAGGGTGTCGTTGGGGGCAATGGCGACTACCGGCATATCCTTATCCACCAGCGCGAGGGGGCCGTGCTTCAGTTCGCCGGCGGCGTAGGCCTCGGCGTGTATGTATGAAATTTCCTTGAGCTTGAGGGCCCCTTCCATGGCGATGGGATAATGCATGCCGCGCCCCAGGAACAATGCGTGGCTTTTCCCTGCGAATCTTTCGGCCCAGGCCTTGACCTGCGGTTCGACCTGTAACGCATTCTGTAGCGCAACGGGCAGGTGCCGCAACTCGGCAATCATCTCGCGCTCGCGTTCACCGGATAATTTGCCGCGCATTTTTGCTAATGTCATGGTGAGCAGCATCAGCGCGGCCAGCTGGGTGGTGAATGCCTTGGTGGAGGCTACGCCGATTTCCGGGCCTGCGCGGGTGAGGAAGCGCAGGTCGGTCTGGCGCACCAGGGCGCTTTCGGCCACGTTGCAGATGCCGAGGCTGTAACGGTGCCCTAATGATTTCGCATAGATGAGGCCGGCCAAGGTGTCGGCTGTTTCTCCCGATTGGGAAATTCCTACCACCAGGGTATTCGGACTGACTGCGGGATTACGGTAGCGGTACTCGCTGGCGATCTCGACATTGCAGGGCATTCCCGCTACGGTTTCAAGCCAGTAACGGGCTACCAGTCCAGCATGGTAGCTGGTGCCGCACGCGAGTATCAGGATGCTATCGGTGTTATTGAAAATATTCTCCGCTTCGCTGCCAAACAATCTTGGGGAAATGGATTGGGCGTTGAGGACCATCTCCAGCGTATTGGCCACCACGCCGGGTTGTTCGAATATTTCCTTTTGCATGAAATGGGCATAAGGCCCCATCTCTACCGCATCGTTGCTGAGCTCACTTTCTTGCACGGTACGCGTCACTTCCTTGCACACGTTATCATGCAGGCAATTGATAATGCGATAGCTGTCGCGGTGCAGTTCGGCCACATCGCCATCTTCGAGGTAGATCATGCGCCGGGTGACCTGCAGCAGTGCGGAAGCATCGGAGGCGGCGTAGTTGCCGGAATCGCCCAGCCCCAGCAATAACGGCGCGCCGTTGCGGCAGACGACTATGCGTTCCGGGCGCGACTCTTCCATGACCGCGATTGCGTACGCACCCTGCAATTCGGCTATGGCACGGCACACTGCCTCAAATAGATCGGGTGTTTCGTTCAGATGAAATGAAATAAGGTGGGCGATCACTTCGGTGTCGGTGTCCGAAGTAAATATAAATCCCTCATTCTGCAAGCGCTGGCGCAGCAGTTCGTGATTTTCGATGATGCCGTTGTGGACGACTGCAACTTCTTTTGATTTTTTACCTGCAAAATGCGGGTGAGCGTTGCGCTCGGAGGGAGCGCCGTGGGTAGCCCAGCGGGTATGAGCAATACCGGTTTCGCCGCTAAAGTTCTGGCTATCCGCAAGTTTGCTTAATTCCGCAACGCGGCCGGTGGTACGCAGCCTGTGCAGACCCGCCGTTGTTAAGCGCGATCCCGGCGGAATCGTACCCCCGGTATTCCAGGCGGCGCAAGCCTTCAAGCAGGGTGGGAACAATATTACTTGTTGCGACTGCGCCGACTATTCCACACATTTGATTGCATCCTTCTATAGGTTTGGCGAACAAACAGTACAAACGTCATACTGGAGAGAGTTGGTGTCCGGTGATGTTCAAAGCAGCAGCTTACGCGCGCGTCACGTTGGCGTGGATCGGATTTGGGGTCGAGCCCGGAATGAAGACAATTATCAGCTACTTGCCGGATAAACAGGGTGTGACAAAGAAATATATGCCTCTGTATGGTTTTCAGTAGGATTGGCGGAGCGTGGTGCGACTCGTTATCTGGTTATTCTTACGCCCTACCAAAGCAATATTGCTGATATTCGTTTGTGGTTAATGGCTAATGTGTCGTGTTACTTAGTTTTGATGGGTTGCGCTACGCTCCACCCATCCTACTCAACATGGGCGTCAAACTGAGAATGGTGCATGGGTATAAAGAAATATAATCCGGAACATTCTGCGGTTTCAGCTTTTATTTCTCACCCTTCGGTTTTTTAACCGGCCGCTGCCAGCCCTCGATGCTCAGTTGCCGGGCTCGCGACAGCGTCAGTTTATGCGGCGGCGTGTTTTTGGTGATGGTGGAGCCGGCGCCGATGGTGGAACCTTGCGCTACTGTTACCGGCGCGACCAGTTGAGTATCGGAGCCAACAAAAACATCATCCTCGATGATCGTCTGGTATTTATTGGCGCCATCGTAATTGCACGTAATCGTGCCGGCACCGATGTTGACGTTCTTTCCGATTACGGCATCGCCGATGTAGCTCAGGTGATTCGCCTTGCTGCCGGCGGCGATGGCGCTATTTTTGACTTCAACGAAATTACCGACATGGACGTCGTGAGCAAGCCGGGTTCCGGGACGGATGCGTGCGTAAGGTCCGACACGGCAGTTCTTTCCGATTTCAGCCGCTTCGATCAGGCTGAATGGTGCAATGGCCGTACCGGCCGCAACCTTGACGTTTTTCAGGATACAGTGAGCGCCCACTTTCACGCCATCATCCAGATGTACGTCGCCCTCGAAAATGCAGTTGATATCTATTTCCACATCCCTGCCGCAGACGAACTGGCCGCGAATATCGATACGGGCGGGATCCGCCAGCGTCACACCCTGTTCCAGTAATTTTGTCTGCGAATTGGTTCTGGTAGACCCGTTCAAGCGCTGCGAGTTGTGTCTTGCTGTTAACGCCAACCGTTTCCCAGGCATGCGCCGGCTGGGCGACCTTTATGCTGACGCCATCCTTGACCGCCATCGCAATAATGTCGGTAAGGTAATATTCCTTTTGGGCGTTGTTGTTTTCCAGCTTGTGCAGCCAGCCATGAAGGTACCGGTTCGGAATCACCATGATGCCGGTATTGATTTCGCGGATTTGCCGCTGGGACGCGGTGGCATCTTTTTCTTCGACAATGGCGACGACTTCGCCTGTTTCGCCATTGCGCACAATCCTGCCGTAACCGGAGGGATCAGCCAACTCTACAGTCAATAGGCCAATGTTTTTTTCGCCAGCAGCCGAGATCAGTCTTTTTAACGTTTCGACGCTGGTAAGCGGTACATCGCCATACAGGATGAGTGTCATGCCTTGCTCATCCAGATGCGGCAACGCTTGCTTCACCGCATGACCGGTGCCGAGTTGCGGCACCTGTTGCGCCCAAGTCAGGCTTTTGTCGTCTATGGCCTGCGGCACGGCCTCGCCGCCATGGCCGTAGACAATACAAATTCCTTGCGGCGACAATGCGCGCGCTGCATCGAGCACGTGTACTAACAAGGCTTTGCCTGCGAGTGGATGCAAAACCTTGGGCAGAGCCGAGTTCATGCGCTTGCCGAGTCCGGCAGCGAGAATTACGATATTCAGTTTAGACACGTCAATGAAAGAGCGGTCAACGAAAGGAAATTCTGGCGAACAGCAGACGTCTGACTGATTTATAGCCTTGCCGCACGCATGGCAATGTTCGGGAACACATGACAAAGGCGACAACGTCGTGCCAATAACTTTGGTAGGCTAATTTATCACATCATGGGATCAGAATCCATCTACTGCTTACCTGAACATCAAGCTCGGCGCCTGCCTGGTGTTACGCTTGGCAAGCTTGGCGTTGTATGTGCGTTTTGTTTTGCGGGCTACTTGTCGCCGTTTGGCTTATTCCAGACATAAAAAAAGGCGGTTGTCGCCGCCCTTTTTTGTCTGGAATCCCGCTTATCAGTGCCCGCTTTTTCGCAGCCGCTGAATGGTGGCCAATTGCGCGATCGCTTCGGCTAGCTCAGCCTGTGCCCGCGCATAGTCCATCGCGGAAGACCGGTCTCTCATGGCTTCCTCTGCCCGTTTCTTGGCATCGATCGCCTTCAATTCGTCGAGATCGGCGCCTCGCACAGCGGTGTCGGCAAGAATGGTTACCACGTCCGGCTGAACTTCGAGCATGCCGCCGGAAACATAGACCAGTTCCTCTTCTTGCAGAGGCGCCTTGATGCGTACCGACCCCGGCTTGATTCTTGTCAGCATCGGTGTGTGTTGCGGATAAATCCCCACTTCCCCCGCCTCTGCCGGCGCTACCAGGAACTCAGCAGGGCCGGAGTAAATCGATTCCTCGGCACTGACAATATCAACGTGAAACACACCCATTTTAGCTTCCATTCAGCATTGATTGGCTGATCTCGTTATTGTTCATAAAGAGAAGACCGGATTCATGCATATCTTTTCTATTGTAACGTCTTGGCTTTTTCGACCGCTTCGTCTATTCCGCCAACCATGTAAAACGCCTGTTCCGGCAGGTGATCATATTCGCCCGCAACAATGCCTTTGAAACCTTTGATGGTTTCCTTCAGCGATACATATTTGCCGGGTGAGCCGGTAAATACCTCGGCCACGTTAAAGGGCTGCGAAAGAAAACGCTGAATCTTGCGCGCCCTGGCCACAGCCAGTTTGTCTTCGGGAGAAAGCTCATCCATTCCGAGAATGGCGATAATGTCGCGCAATTCCTTGTAGCGCTGCAGGGTTTGCTGCACGTCGCGCGCGGTATTGTAGTGCTCTTCGCCAACCACGAGCGGATCAAGCTGCCGCGATGAGGAGTCGAGCGGATCCACTGCTGGATAAATGCCCAGCGAGGCGATGTCGCGCGACAGCACCACGGTTGCATCCAGGTGACCAAAGGTCGTCGCGGGGGATGGATCGGTCAAATCGTCCGCCGGGACATACACAGCCTGAATCGATGTGATGGAACCGGATTTGGTGGATGTGATGCGCTCCTGAAGTCGACCCATTTCCTCGGCCAGCGTCGGCTGGTAACCCACCGCGGAAGGCATCCGGCCCAACAAAGCCGATACCTCAGTCCCCGCCAGGGTGAAACGGTAGATATTGTCCACGAAAAGCAGCACGTCGCGCCCTTCGTCCCGGAAATATTCCGCCATGGTCAGGCCAGTCAGTGCCACGCGCAACCGGTTTCCGGGCGGCTCATTCATTTGCCCGTAAACCAGCGCCACCTTGTCCAGCACATTCGAGTCTTTCATTTCGTGATAGAAATCGTTGCCTTCGCGAGTCCGCTCGCCAACACCCGCGAATACCGAAAAACCACTGTGCTCGACGGCGATGTTACGGATCAACTCCATCATGTTTACCGTCTTGCCCACGCCCGCGCCACCAAACAGTCCTACTTTTCCGCCTTTGGCGAAGGGGCAGACCAGATCGATAACCTTGATGCCGGTTTCCAACAATTCGGTAGATGCGGAGAGCTCGTCGAATGCGGGTGCTTTCCGGTGAATCGACATAGTCTTTTCGGCGCCGATATCACCCATTTCGTCTATAGGCCTGCCGAGAACGTCCATGATCCTGCCCAGGGTCTTGGTGCCGACAGGAACCTTGATCTGTTCGCGGGTGTTCGTTACCATCATGCCACGGCGCAGCCCATCCGAAGATCCCAGCGCAATCGTGCGCACCACGCCATCTCCCAGCTGCTGCTGTACTTCGAGCGTTAACTCTGTTCCCTCAAGCACGAGTGCGTCATACACTTTGGGCAGTTCTTCGCGCGCAAACTCGACGTCTACCACCGCCCCGATACACTGAACAATTTTTCCCTGGCTCATGTTGTTCCCTAAAATGCTAAATCAAAATATTAAACCGCTGCCGCGCCACCGACAATTTCCGACAATTCCTTGGTAATGGCAGCCTGGCGCGATTTGTTGTATATCAGCGTCAATTCATTTATGACGCTGCCGGCATTGTCCGACGCGGCCTTCATCGCCACCATTCGCGCGGACTGTTCGGATGCCATGTTTTCGGTCAGTGCCTGATAAATCAGGGCCTCGACGTACCGCACCATGATGTCGTCGATAACTGGCTTGGCTTCAGGTTCGTAAATGTAATCCCATACGCCTCGCTGTCCCGTAGGACCATCGCCCGCTTTGAGTTGTTCATCGGAAAGCGGAAGCAATTGTTCCATCACCGGCTCCTGCTTCATCGTATTGATGAAGCGCGTATAAAAAATATACACGCGATCGAAACGATCCTGGGTATAGCCATCCAGCAGGATCTTTATCGCCCCGATCAGTTTCTCGAGGTCGGGCGCATCGCCCAGGCCTACGACGTGCGAGATGACGTTCGCGCCCAACCGGTTCATGAATCCAAAACCCTTGTTGCCGATACAGCACGCTTCGATCTGTTCGCCTTCCGCTTCCCACGCTTTCATTTTACCTATCGCCATGCGCAACACGTTCGTGTTGAGCCCGCCGCACAATCCCTTGTCGGACGTCACGACGACGATACCGATCCGTTTCACCGTATCGCGGTCTATCAGGAACGGATGGCGATACTCGGTATAGGCCCGGCTCATGTGCGCGGCTACGTTACGGATTTTTTCGCCATATGGACGCGCCTTTTTCATGCGCTCCTGCGCCTTGCGCATTTTGGAGGCTGCCACCATTTCCATGGCGCGCGTGATCTTCTGCGTATTCTTTACGCTTTTGATCTTGTTGCGTATTTCTCTGCTGCCGGCCATGGGTTAGTAGGTTCCGTTCTTCTTGAAATCCTGAATCGCGGCATCGAGCGCCTTCTCGGTCTCCGCGTTCATATCCTTGGTGGTTTCTATCTTGTCCATGATGGCGCCATACTTGCTGCGTATAAAGCCTTTCAGCGCCGATTCGAATGCCAGGGCGCGCTTGACTTCTACATCATCCAGATATCCCTTGTTGACGGCGAACAGGGTGAGCGCCATCTCGGATACGCTCAAGGTGGCGTATTGGGGCTGCTTCATCAATTCGGTCACCATCTTGCCGCGTTCCAATTGTTTGCGGGTGGCCTCATCGAGATCGGAAGCAAACTGCGCAAATGCCGCAAGCTCGCGATATTGCGCCAATGCAAGACGTACGCCGCCGCCCAGCTTCTTGATAACTTTTGTCTGCGCCGCGCCGCCGACGCGCGACACTGAAACGCCGGCATTGATAGCAGGGCGAATACCCGCGTTGAATAAATCGGTTTCCAGAAAAATCTGGCCGTCGGTAATCGAAATAACGTTGGTGGGAACGAAAGCGGTTACGTCGCCTGCCTGAGTCTCGATCACCGGAAGTGCCGTAAGTGAACCTGTCTTCCCTTTAACTGCGCCGTTAGTGGCTTTTTCCACCTATGCCGCGCTTACCCGCGCAGCGCGTTCCAGCAGGCGCGAGTGCAGATAAAACACGTCGCCGGGATAAGCTTCGCGTCCGGGCGGACGCCGCAGCAGCAGCGATATCTGGCGATAAGCCCATGCCTGTTTCGTCAGATCGTCATAAATGATGAGTGCGTCTTTACCCGAATCGCGGAAATACTCGCCCATGGTGCAACCGGAATAAGGCGCAATAAATTGCATCGCCGCCGATTCCGACGCGGTGGCCGCCACCACGATCGTGTATTCCATTGCGCCGTGCTCTTCCAGCTTGCGCACGACGTTGTTGATGGACGAGGCTTTCTGCCCGATCGCAACGTAGATGCAAGTCATATTCTCGCCCTTCTGATTTATGATCGCATCTATCGCCACGGCGGTTTTGCCTGTCTGGCGGTCACCGATGATCAATTCGCGCTGTCCCCGCCCGACTGGGAACCATGGCATCAATGGATTTAAGCCCGGTCTGCACGGGTTGATTCACCGACTGACGCCAGATTACACCGGGCGCGATTTTTTCAATCGGCTCGGAGCGCTTGCGTGTTTATCGGGCCTTTACCGTCGATCGGCTGCCCAAGCGCGTTCACTACCCGGCCTATCAACTCCTCGCCCACCGGCACCTCAAGGATACGGCTGGTACACTTGACGATATCGCCTTCGGTGATATGCTCGTATTCAGCCCATGATTACCGCGCCAACGGAGTCGCGCTCAAGATTGAGCGCCAGACCGAAGGTATTGCCGGGAAACTCCAGCATTTCGCCCTGCATCACGTCCGCGAGACCGTGGACACGCACGATCCCGTCGGTCACCGAGACAACGGTTCCTTGCGTGCGAACTTCCGCGGAAGCGGGGAGCCCTTCAATTCTGCTTCTAATCAGCTCACTGATTTCGGATGGATTTAACTGCATTTCAAATAGCTCCTAGCTTTTAAGTGCAACAGCCATGGCTTCCAGTTTAGCTCGCACGGAAGCGTCAAGCACCTCGTCGCCGACTTCAACTTTCACCCCGCCTATCAATTCCGGATCGATGCTTACTTTGGCTTCTATCTTGCGCTTGAACCTGGCCTCGAGGTCGGCCACCAGATCTTTCAATTGCGCATCGCTCATGGCAAACGCGGAAGTCACTTTCGCCTCCAATACGCCTTCATGGCGGGTCTTGAGTTGTTCGAACATCTCGCTCACCTCGGGCAATACTTCGATTCTGCCGTTTTCCGCAAGCAGCAAAACAAAATTGCGGCCTTCATCAGTGAGTTTGTCGCCACATATGCCGAGAAGCAACTCGCCCAATCGCCTGGCGGAACTTTTGGATTACCGATAAGCGCCTGAATGTGCTCATCCATCGCTATTGTCGCAGCAGCTGCAACATTTCCGACCAGGCGGGAAGTGTGTCGCTGGCTTTTGCCAGCTTGAAAACGGCTTCAGCATAAGGCCGTGCGATCGTGCGAGTTTCGGCCATCGCTTAGAGTTCCGCTTTGATGGATGCGAGCAAATCCGCGTGCGTTTTGGCATCCACTTCGCGGCGCAAAATTTTAGCGGCACCCGCCAAAGCCAGGTCCGCCACATTCTGCCGCAATGTTTCCCTTGCACGAAATACTTCCTGCTCGACCTCGGCCTTGGCACCGGTGAGATTCGACCGCCTTCATCTTTTGCCGCGACTTTGCTTCCTCGACAATCTCGGACGCGCGTTTTTCCGCCTGGGCAATGATTTCGGCCGCCCGCTGCTTGGCGTCCCTCACTACATCGGCGGAACGATGGCTGGCCAATTCAAGTTCGCTCTTGCCTCGCTCGCCTGCAGCCAACCCGTCGGCGATCGTTTTCTGCCGGTTTTCGATTGCGCGCATCAACGGCGGCCAGACAAATTTAACTGTGAACCAGATAAAAATGGCGAATGCCATCGCCTGGGAAAGAAGCGTCAAGTTGATATTCATGGCTAGTCTCTGATAATGGTACCGGGAGCAGGCATTATTATTTGATGACGGCCAGCAATGGATTACCGAATGCAAAGAGCATGGCCAGACCAACACCGATAATGAACGAGGCGTCGATCAACCCGAGCAACAGGAACACTTTGCCTTGCAGTGTCGGAATCATTTCCGGCTGACGCGCGGCGCCTTCAAGGAAGCTGCTGCACATGATACCGATACCGATACAGGCACCGGCGGCGCCAAGACCGATCATCAGGCCGATACCAATGCCTGTGTAGGCCTGAATCATCGCCAAGTATTGCAAATTGTCCATCTCGTTTTTCCTCTCTTCGTGGTAGTAAATAGTAATCTGGAAAGCAGGTGGAAGCTGAATCAGTGGGACTCGTGCGCCATGGAAAGATAAACCACCGTCAGCATCATGAAAATAAATGCTTGCAGCGTAACGATCAAAATATGGAAAATCGCCCATCCCGCACCAAGCACCGTGCCGAATAGAGTACCGGCCAAACCGGTAGCCGCCCACATCCGATCAGCAGAAAAATAATTTCGCCGGCGTAAATGTTTCCGTAAAGACGCAAGGAATGGGAAAGTGGCTTGGAAACATATTCGACCAGATTGAACAGGATATTGACCGGCCACAGTATGGGATTTTTGCCGAATGGAGTGCACACCAGTTCGTGTATCCAGCCGCCCAGCCCTTTGACCTTTATGTTGAAAAAAATCATCAGCAGCCATACGGAGAGCGCCAGCGCAAATGTCGTGTTCATGTCGGTGGTCGGGACGCTGCGCCAATTGTGCAGACCCAGCAGTTCGTAGATCCGGCCATGATATCTATCGGCAAGAGGTCCATCGCATTCATCATAAGAACCCACACAAATACGGTGAGCGCCGCAGGTGCAACGAACGCATGACGGTCGCCATGAAAAGTGCTTTTCACTTGCTTATCAATGAATCAATGGCCAACTCGACAAACGCCTGGCGCTTGCCGGGCACCCCGGATGTTGCGCCGCGCACCACCCACCACAGAAAACCGAAGCTGATGATGCCCAATAGTATCGACATCGCCAGCGTATCAACATGCAGTGTCCAGAACGGATCTTCACCCAATGAACTGGTCAAGTTCGTCAGAT
>CAWKMH010000012.1:0-31099 GCA_963850515.1 uncultured beta proteobacterium | reverse complement strand
GCCAGCGGCTCAAGCCACGCCTAAAGAAGCAGCGGCCCGGACACCGCGCAAACCTGCTGCCCCCACTCGTCGCCGGCGTAAACCGGAAGTAGCGCCCGACAGCAACACTTGAGCATGGCCAGATACTTTCTGCCCGATTTAAGCCACTTGAACCGTCGGCCGCTATCGGAAGATCAGGGTCAGCCTTTCCCCGACCCACCACTTCTGAAAACATCTGAAACGCGTCAGAAACTCTTGGTTAAGCGCGACACTGCGACGAATTCCTGCCGTCTTTGTCTGTTCATTCCCGGCATGAGCAAGCTCATCGCTGCCATAAAATCCGGGCTGCCTCCAGCGGAACTTCCGCGGCATGGTGGTAGGGTATGAGCCGAACCGTATAGTCCGACTCCGGACGATCCGCCGGCACGGATGCATGATAGGCAAAACCCGTGGCTGCGGCTACCAAGGGATGTAGCCGCGTCATTTCATGGCGCACGGGAACGTCGCCAAAAATGGCCTGGGCATACAGCTCGACCCGCACCGACTCGGGATCGAGGTCATTCAGATAGACATGGATTACGAACTTGTGATACTCGCTGTCGGTCTCAACCCTCAATTCACCGAAACGCAAGGCAGGCCATTTATGCTCCAGCGCATGCCGCCAATTTTCCACCCGCACACCCAATGCACCTTTGTCGGCGCTCCGTCCGCAGTAAGCGGCCGCCGCCGGAAGGTAATGGCACTCTGTATATTCGCGCACGACGCGATTGGTGGAAAAGCGGGGTGTCAATTGCGCCATGCTCTTGCGCATGCGCGTGACCCAGGCGGTAGGAATACCTTGCTCGTCGCGGGTATAGAATTCGGGAATCACCGCGTGCTCAAGCAGATCATAAAGGGCCTCGGCTTCAATATCATCCCAGGCGGGATCATCGCCATGCTCGTTTCCGTCACCCAGCGCCCACCCTACCTCAGGCGTGTAGGCTTCTGCCCACCATCCGTCCAGCACCGATAAATTGATGCCGCCATTGACGAGTACTTTCATTCCGCTGGTTCCACTTGCCTCCCAGGGCCGGCGGGGGGTATTGAGCCACACATCCACCCCCTGCACCAGTTGCTCCGTCAAGTGCATGTCGTAGTCGCTCAAAAAAATGACCGAGGCGCGTGCGCCCGCGCGATGGATGAAACGCATCCATTTCTGGATCAACGCTTTGCCTGCCTCGTCCGCCGGGTGCGCCTTGCCTGCCATGACGAGTTGTACCGGGCGCTGCGGATTAGTCAACAGCCGTAGCAGCCGCTCGGGATCGTGCAGCAGCAGATCCGGTCTTTTGTAGGTCGCAAAGCGGCGCGCAAAACCCAGAGTCAGCGCATCGGGGTCGAACATGCTTTTGGCCGCCTCGACCGCTTCAGGGGATTCCCCTGTGACGGCAAGTTGCCGAGTGAACCGCTTGCGGATGTACTCGACAAGCGATTTGCTCGCGACACTACGGAATCGCCAGAGATCGATATCGGGGAGGCAGAGGATATTCTGTTCCAGCATTTCCGTGGTCCCGACCCAGCGATTTTCTCCACAGGCCTGTTTCCACAGTTGGGCTGCCGGCACCGAATCCCAGGTCGGCACATGAATACCATTGGTTACATGGCCCACAGGTACTTCGCTTGCTGGCCAGCGCGGGAACACAGGCCCGAAGAGGTGCCTGCTCACTTTTCCGTGTAAACGGCTCACTCCATTTACCGCCCCGCTCCCATGGATAGCGAGATAGGCCATGTTAAAGGGCTCCGACGCATCGTTCGGATCGCCACGCCCCAGCGCCAGCAGATCATGACAGGTTATGCCCAGCCCGGTCCTGGCATAGTCGGCAAGATACCGCTCGATCAGATCCGGGTCAAAACGGTCGAAGCCCGCGTCTACCGCCGTGTGCGTGGTAAAAAGGTTGCCCACGCGTGTGATGGATAACGCTGTCTTGAAGTCATGCCCCATCTCCTCCATGCAGTGCCGCGCGCGTTCCAAAACGGCAAAGGCGGCGTGGCCCTCATTCAGGTGGCAGACTTCCGGCTTGATGCCCAGTTCAGCAAGTAATCGCCACCCGCCGATGCCCAGCAAGATCTCCTGCTCGAGCCGCAACTCCGGGCCGCCGCCGTAAAGCTCGCTGGTGATGCCCCGGTGAGCGGGGTAGTTTGCCGCGTCATTACTGTCCAGCAGATACAGCTTCACCCTGCCCACCTGAACCTGCCAGGCACGCAGCCAGACGGAATAGCCCGGCAATTTGACCTCAAGCCGCAACCACTCCCCGTTCTGGCGGCGCAACGGCGTGATAGGGAGTTGGCCGGGGTCGTTATAGGGGAAAAGCGCTAGCTGGACGCCGTCCTTGTCGATCACCTGACGAAAATAGCCCTGCTGATAGAGCAGCCCCACGCCAATGACCGGCACGCCCAAATCATTAGCGGCTTTGAGCTGGTCTCCCGCTACGTTGCCCAGCCCGCCCGAATAAATGGGAAGCGCTTCGTTCAGCATGAATTCCATGCAAAAATAGGCAACACAATTCAGTGGCGATTGCGGATAGGTTTGCTGAAACCAGCCGGGCGCGGCCGCAGCCTCATGCCTTTCCCGCGCCAGCTCGGCGACGTCCTTGCTGAACACGGGGTCGGCAAAGACGCTCTGAAGTTTTTCTCGCGACACCGTTTGCAGCACCACCCATGGATTGCGCGTTAAATCCCATAGCCCCGGGTCCAGTTGCTCCCATATATGGTCCCCACTGTGGTCCCACGACGTTCGCATGTCCAGCGCCAGATCGGCCAGGAAATTGTATCCGTCGACATCTTTGGTGGGATGAAGCCGGTAGAGCGGTTTGCGGTCTGACGTCTGGCTTGCCATATATTGACCTCCGGAGTTGCTAACGATGGAATTTCTGCAACAGTCACCTGCAATATGTAACGCAATGAAAGATTTCGGTCAAAAAACAGTTTCCCTGATATCCGGCAGTTGTAGCGAGCTCAACAAAAAGGTGAAGATGTTCCGAGGATTGCCAGAGACCAATGGATGGTAGCCAACCCAAAGAATATTCAATTTTCGTAGGATGGGTGGAGCAAAGCGCAACCCATCAAGGCAAATGATGGGTTACGGCTTGTCGCCTCCACCCCTTCTACTATTTCTATTTCTGCTACTTTGTGAAACCCCGTCCGGATTGGATTAGCGCTGCGTTACCCGACAATAAAACTGAAGCTGCGACAGACCCGTCGCAAAGAACAAGCCCGATCGCTGCAACGCTACACCTTCTGAAAATCGTATATCGGCCCAAGCAACAAGACATGTGTAAGTTCACGGAATACGAAAAATCCTTCCTGGTCATAGCGCCAGGTTCACAAATGAGCTGAAAAATGAGCCGTCAATCGTGGGAGTCGGGTAACGTATCATCCGAGATTGAACCATAGCAGATATGCCATGGTGGCGAATAGCCGCATGCCTCCCGATCTGCATCACTACGAACGTAGCCAGATTGTTTTGGTGCCGGAATTAGCCGGCGCAAGGACGTATACACTGCCAATACAGTTGAGCGTGGTTTACTCTCCCTTTCCATTATGCGGGCTTTGCTGCGTGCCGATAGGCCAGTACTCATGCCCGTACCTGCACTATACTTCGTGCTTGACACCGTTCGCACAAACAGATAGTTTTTAAACGTATTTTCAGTTGGTTGTCTGACGGGATATCATGCGTTTGAATCGGCATGGTGAACCCCGGTTCCAGGAAGTTGAAGGATGGCGAAGCTGGCCGACGCTAAACAGAGACCTCATGAATGCGATTTAACAAGCGCGGTTTCGCTACTTCCACCATGCTAGGATGGCGATGAGTTTCAATCACCAAAAACGCAGCCTGTTCCATGTTGCGCCGTCCTCTTCCTCTACCACCGATGTCATATGAAATTATCGCCCGTCCATCGACGCCCGGGAGAGCAAACAAGCCCCTCAACGGATTCCTGCGATCATCCCATTTACATCCAGAAAAAGTAGAAACCCATGACACCCGGCGCTAATTCAAAACTCCTCGCCTGGGATTCCTCCGCCATCCCGCCCAAACTGACCGTGCGCGGCGACTGGACCCTTGACAACTATGCCGCACTGGGACAGGAAATCGCCCGGCTTCGCGCCGAAGTGTCGGATCTGGCTGGGGCGCAGAGTAACCAGGTTGACCTGAGCGGCCTGGGCGCACTCGACACGGCAGGGGCCTCAAGGCTGCTTGAATTGCTCGGCGTCGAACTCGCCCGGAAACTATCCGGTCCCGATTCAATGCTGACTACGGAACGCGATGCATTGTTGCGAACAGTAGCGGATGCGATGAGCACCACCGGTAAAATCCAGCACACGCGGCGGCGCTCGGCGGCAATCGAACTGCTCGAGAGGATTGGGCATGCCATGGAAATCTTCCGGCAGCAGGCATTGGCGTTGCTCGGATTTACGGGCCTCACGCTCCAGGCCCTGACCCATATCATTTTGCGTCCACGGCGCTGGCGTATCACTTCGGTAGTGGCCCAGATTGAAGAGACTGGCCTGAATGCCGTGCCCATCGTTGCCTTGCTCAATTTCATGGTCGGGGCGGTGATTGCGTTTCTTGGCGCAACCGTGCTGGCCGATTTTGGCGCCAGCATCTATACCGTTAATCTGGTGGCCTTCTCGTTCCTGCGCGAGCTTGCGGTCCTGCTCACCGCTATTCTGATGGCTGGTCGGACGGCGAGTGCCTTCACAGCCCAGATCGGATCCATGAAAGCCAATGAAGAAATTGACGCCGCCCGCATGCTGGGCCTGAGCCCGGTCGACTTGCTGATATTGCCACGCCTCCTGGCGTTGTTCGTCTCGCTGCCTATTCTTACTTTCGTGGGCATGATCTCGGGCATATTCGGGGGCGGGGTGGTCTGCGCGTTGACGCTGGATATTTCCCCGGCGATGTTCCTGTCGATTTTTCAGGAACAGATCGAGTTGCGGCATTTTCTGGTGGGCATGTCCAAGGCGCCCGTATTCGCTTTTGTGATCGCGATCATCGGCTGTCTCGAAGGTTTCAAGGTCAGCGGCAGCGCACTGTCGGTTGGCCAGCACACGACTTCCAGCGTGGTCCAATCCATTTTCGTCGTTATTCTTCTGGATGCGCTGGGCGCGCTGTTTTTCATGGAGATGGGATGGTAAGCCCGACTGCTTCTCCCAACCGCGATGTGATAATTCAGGTCCGCGATCTGACAAACCGTTTTGGCAAGCAGACGGTACATGAAAAGCTGAATCTGGACGTTTATCGTGGTGAGATACTGGGCGTGATCGGTGGCTCCGGCTCAGGCAAGTCGGTACTATTGCGTACGATAGTTGGATTGCAGACACCTGTGTCAGGGAGTGTATGTGTACTTGGCGAAAACGTCCTCAAGTTGTCGCGTAAGCGCCGATATCAGCTCGAGCGGCGGTTTGGCCTGCTTTTCCAGCGAGGCGCCTTGTTTTCATCGCTGACTGTCATCGAAAATGTCGCTGTGCCCCTCATTGAAAATGCCGGCCTCAGCCGGGCCGATGCCGAGCATCTCGCGGAAGTAAAACTTGCGCTGGCGGGATTACCCGCCAACGCCGGCGAAAAATACCCTGCCACGTTGTCCGGAGGCATGGTAAAACGTGCTGCGCTGGCACGCGCGCTGGCCCTCGACCCGGATATACTCTTTCTGGATGAACCTACAGCGGGCCTTGATCCGATAGGCGCCGCCGAATTCGACCAACTCATCATCACATTGCGCGACGCGCTGGGACTGACTGTTTTTATTGTGACGCACGACCTCGATACGCTCTACACCATCTGTGACCGGGTTGCGGTACTGTCCGGCAAGCACGTCCTGGTGGCGGATACGCTGGATGTCGTTGAAGCCACCGATGACGCCTGGGTGCAGGATTATTTTCACGGTCCACGCGGACGCGCGGCGCACCAGGCCGGACGCCAACGGTTGCAGGAGGCCGGTTGATGGAACCTCGCGCTCATCATGTACTGATCGGGCTCTTCACCGTTATCGCCGTGGTGGTTATCTCGCTATTCGTTTTATGGTTAGGCAAATCGCCCAGCGATACTCAGCAGCGATATTACAGCGTTATTTTCAACGAAGCGGTAAGAGGCCTATCCGTCGGCAGCGCCGTGCAGTACAGTGGTATAAAGGTGGGCGATGTGGTCGGGCTTGAGCTCGATCCGCGCGATCCTCGCAAGGTACTCGCACGGATACGGGTGCAAGGCAATGTCGAGATCAAGCAGGACACTCAGGCCCGGCTGTCGTTTACAGGCATCACCGGAAACTCCATTATCGAACTGAGCGGCGGGTCTCCGGATAGCCGTAGGCTGGTAGCGGCGGAAGGCGAAGATCCCGTAATCGTGGCCACCCCTTCTCCAATTGCCAAACTGCTGGAGCAGAGTGACAGCACCATGGCTGACATCACCGAACTGATCCTGAGAGCCAAGGATGTCTTGTCACGAGAAAACGTGCAGCACTTGAGTAAAACGGTGGAAAATATCGCGCAGGCTTCGGGGGCGATAGCCGGGCAGAGCGAGAATTTCAAAGTGCTGGTAAAGGAATTGACGGCCGCCAGCAAGCAAGCAAACCTGGCGTTGCAGCAGGCTTCGCTGATGATGGATAGCGCCGACGCCCTGATCAATAACCAGGGCGCGCGTACGTTGGACAGCGTGGAGCGAACGGCGGCTTCGCTGGCAAAAACCACCGCCACCATCGACCAGCTGCTGCTCGACAACCAGGATGCGCTTGGTGGCGGAATGCGGGGTTTGAACGAGCTTGGGCCTGCCCTGCAAGAACTGCAAAAAACACTGGGCTCAATGAACAGGATAATGCGCCGGCTGGAGGACAACCCGGCCGATTATCTGACCGGCCGTGAAAAAATTCAGGAGTTTGAACCATGATGGGTCGTGCGCTTCGGCCGCAATACTTTTGCCGTTTCGGGCTGATATCGGCAGTGATGGGACTGGTATTCCTGTCTTCCTGCTCGATATTGCCGAAAGCCGAAAAGCTGGAGATCTATCAACTGCCCTCCTCTTCGATTCCGCGCTCGGCCCAGGCAAACAGCCTGCCGTGGGCGCTGCGCATTGCTACCCCTAAGCAGCAGCCAGGTGACCGACAGCATGCGCGTGCTGGTACTGCGGCAGGACAACCGGATCAGTGCTTACAAGGGCATACGCTGGAGCAACCCGGCGCCGATTTTACTGCGTGATCAGCTTGCCGAAGCCTTTCGCACCGATGGCAGGTTCAGTTCCGTGAGCAGCGGCAACAATAATCTCATGGCCGATCTGGAACTCGGGAGGTGACCTGACCGCATTCCAGGTGGAATATAAAAAAGGCATACCTGCCGTGAATATCCGCTTTTACGCAACGCTTGTGCAGTCCGGAAGAAACCGCATCGTAGCCACGCGCAGCTTCGAGATCCTAGAACCCGTACAGGGCAGGGAAATACCAGAAGTCATCGCGGCATTCGGCAGAGCCACCGACCGGCTCGCTGCGGAGATAATCGACTGGACGCTGCAATACGGACCGGCTTCGCAACCCGCCGTGGAATAAATTCTTCGCTCGATTATTAGCGGAAAAACAGTCATCCTGAATCCGGCAGTTAAATGGGGTGGAGTGCGCGGTTTTTGGGGCGCGGAGCAAGGCGCAACGACGGGGAATGCGACCGCGCAGTGCCCTTCCGCAGGAAGGTCGACCTCGAAGCGGATGCCGGCGTGCCATGCACTGGAACGCTATCGCGGTATCCTCTATGCTGTCCGATCCCCACTTCACGGGGCTCTCGGTGTGGGTGAAAGCACAATCGCCCTATCGCCTTTGACCATTTTTTCATAAATTTTCTCTCTCCGTTTGTGTACTGCCTTATGCAACAAACGGAGTCAAAGAAAACAATACATTGCATTGCTCATATTGGTTTAGCAAAAGGGAGGCCTTATGCATTATTACAAGTTCTACGCTCAAGCTATTGCTCATGCATATATGGCCTGTGAGATGAATTTACGAGTCAAGTCCAAATTTTGCTGTAAATTTACTTCGCTCGGTTCAATGACGTTTTGTTTTAGCTGGTGATGGCAACAATGTTATTGCCATCACCGGTGGTGGCCCGTTCAGCAGCCCACTGCGCGAATTCGTCCATATCCAGGTAGCGGCGTTCCTGCCAGACCTCGTTCTGCTCAGCCAGCAAGGCGCCGATCAGCCGCAGGGCGGAATCGTCATTGGGGAAGATGCGGATCACTCTTTCGCGGCGGCGTATTTCCTCGTTCAATCGCTCCTGCATATTCGTGGTACGCAGTCGCTTGCGGTACTTTTCCGGCAGCGCCATCACGGCCATCGCGTCTTCAAATCCGCTCTCCAGGCAAACCACCGCCTTGGCCGCCGTCTTGGCAAACCGCTCACCGAATTCCGCTAACCGCCGCCGTGCCTCGGTCATGTCCGCCGCATGCAAGACAAGCTTGGCGCCGGCCGCAACGTCGGCGCGGTGCCTGGCCTGGCAGTGACCGAGAAGGTTGCGCATCAGATGCACCTGGCAGCGCTGCCAGGTCGCGTCGTGGAAGTGCTTGGCGATAGCTTCCGTGAGCCCTCCATGCTGATCCGAGATCACATACGCTACGCCCTTGAGTCCGCGCTTCTTGAGCCAGCGGAAGGTCTCGTCCCAGGTGGCAAAGCTTTCGGTATCCCCGATCCTGATACCCAGAATCTCCCGGAATCCTTCGCTGCGCACCCCTGTCACGATCAGCGCTGCACGCATCACTACGCGATCGGCTTCCCGGCTCTTGATGAACAAGGCATCAACCAGGACAAACGGGTATTCCCCTTCCAGGCGCCGTTCGTTGAAAGCCCGAACCCGCGCATCCAGCCCGACACACAGCGCGCTCACCGTGGATTTGGAAAAGCTCGCACCACACAATTCTTCAGTGATGGCTGATACCTTCCGGGTGGAGACGCCTTGTACCACCATTTCCATCAGCGCCAATACGAAAGCTTGCTCGCTCCGCTGGTAACGCTTGAATATATCCGTCGAAAAACTTCCATCCCGTGTCTGCGGTACTTGCAGCGTCACCGGCCCAACACGGGTGAAGAGAGTACGCAGCCGGTAGCCGTTCCGATAACCCTGCCGCTCTTCCGAGCGCTCGTGTCGATCCGCCCCCAGGCTCTCCGTCACCTGCGCCTCCAATATCTGGTTGAGCACCGTTTCCACCAATTTCGCCAGTCTTCCGGAATCTCGGAAGGGGCGCCACTGATGCAGGCAACCTTGGTATCGCTGTCGAGATAGATTTCCTTGATGTAGTTGATGAACATCAAGTCATCGAGTGTCTGCTCCTTGTCGACCAGCTCGGGGTTCCAGCCGGCTTTGCCCACGGCCTTGCGCGCGTTGATAAAACCGGCAAGCCGGGTGCCGGGACGCAGGAAGTGAGTGTGCATATCCATGATGAACTGCCCGGATAGCTTTTTTGCACGCGCGTCGGCTTCTTCGGGCGTTTGCGCTTCGGCACGCGACACGCCAAATATCGGCCCGTACGTATCGTTCATGGCGAGAAACGCCGTCGCCATCCCCGCCGCCGTCTGGAGAAATTTCCTCCGGCTGATGCCCAGGCGCTTCGCCATCCGCGTGCCCGCTTCCTTGATCCGGACCTCGAATTCCCGCTGCCGGAGCGTCTGTGGCAGCCGGCATGAACTCATCGCTCGATACCGACTGAACCGGGATAGGGGAAGGAAAAAGCGATTCAGCGGATGAAAGTCGTGCCAGTTCTTCGGGGGGAAAGAAAGCTCATCGGCGTTCCCGTATGACAGCATGATAGAAAATCAGCCCTGTTCTTTCAGCATTCGCAGCCGCTGGCGCTAATCAGCCGCGCGCCTCGACCTAAGAGGAAATGCGCCCTGCCAGTGCCTCCACGCCGGCGATAACATCGAACAATTCCTCATCGATGTTGCTTTGCCGCAGACGATAGAAGCTCTGCTGGAGGTCAGCGCTCAATTGATCGATATTTTTTTCGGCGCGCTCCATTGCCGCCAGGCGACTCGCATTTTCACTGGCGAGCGACTCGCGCAGGCGCGAAATAGGGAAACGAACAGATACTCCCGAATCAGTGCATGCAGCGTTGCTTCGCCGCTGCCCATCACCTCCGACAGCTTGTTCGTCGGCCAGGGAATTCCGGCCAGTTCGCGCCGCCAGACATCGTCCAGCGGCAGCAGCCGCTGATGGACAGGCGCATATATCGCTCCCGACCGGGAACTGTTGTAGAAGAGATAAAGCTGCGCGACCCCATTCTTGTCGCGCCTTGCTCGCCGGGCTTCGCCTTTTTCCAGCTCGGCCCCAGACTCGGCATCAGCGTCTCCATCAGAATCCGGCCCACCAGCGGCGTGATGCCCTTGACCGAAAGCGGAACGGTAAAAAGCCCCGCTACCTGCAGGTCCACATGCATGCCCGTGTTCGCCAGCCGATCATACACACGCTCACCCGTCACCCATACCCTTGTTTTGCCCGGCAAGGCCGCCAGCGTCTGAATGGCGTAATCGGCGATGACCTCGTTGAATCGCCCCACCAACCCCTGATCTGAACCGAACACGACCGCGCCGGTTACGTTGCCCCACGGGTTCACTTCCCGTCCGGTCACGGGCGACACGGATGGCGATAGCATGCCGGTACGGAAACAGACACTCAAGCCAAGCTGTACGGCGCGATAATAATCATCCAGTGCCAGCGTCGATCTTTGGTATTGCCCGATGCTCGCCGCTGCCATCGCCTTCATGGTGCTGACCACCGACCGCAGATCACGGGCGCCCTCGATTTTTCGGCGCAGGCTGGCGATGCTATCGCTCATCATGTGCCTCGCCTGCCTCGGATTCAAGTTCCGGCGGCAATTGAAATCCGGTGAGCGCCTTGCGCAGGCTTTGCATTATCGATTCGCGGTCCTCATCGCTCAGATTTTTGGCAGTTTCAATGCGCGCACGCACCTCGGCAGAAGTATTCGCCGCTGCCTCCCGCACTGTTCGCTCGGCATCCGCCATGCGGTCAGGCGGCACATCGTCAAACAATCTGGCAGTCAGCGCCAGCAGCAGGCCAATCTGCTCGATCATTGAAACCGGGGCGGATTCGGGCTGCCTGAGGCAGGCACGAATGCGGCGCCCATGCTCGATAATCCCAAAGGTAGCCTTATCCAGCCTTGCGCCGAACCGGGCAAAGGTTTCCAGCTCTTCAAACTGCGCATAGTCCAGCTTCAAATCGCCTATCACCGCGCGGTAAGCGGGGCGCTGGGCCTTGCCGCCAACACGCGAAACGGATTTGCCGACATCGATAGCGGGCAACACACCCAATGCGAACAATGTCGGGGAGAGATAGATCTGGCCATCGGTGATGGAAATCAGGTTGGTCGGAATATAGGCGGAAATATCCTGAGCTTCCGTTTCGATAATCGGCAGCGCGGTCAGCGAACCGCCGCCCAATTCTTCGCGCAGATGCGTCGCGCGCTCCAGCAGCCGCGAGTGAATATAGAAAATGTCGCCTGGATAGGCTTCGCGTCCCGGCGGCCGGCGCAACAACAGAGACAGCTCACGGTAAGCGCGCGCGTGATGCGTAAGATCATCGTACACGATCAGCACATCGCGGCCCTGCTCCATGAAATATTCCGCAATGCTGGTTGCGGCATAGGGGGCGATGTAGATGAGGCCCGGTGGATTGTCTCCCTCCGTCACCACGACTACCGTATAGCGCATCGCACCTGCCTCGCGCAGGGTGGCGACCACCTTGGCTACACCGGATGCATGCTGGCCGATAGCGCAATAAACGCACAGTACGTTCTGGTTTCGCTGATTAAGTATGGTGTCGAGCGCAATGGCGGTCTTGCCCGTCTGCCGGTCGCCAAGAATCAACTCGCGCTGGCCGCGGCCTATCGGAATGAGTGCATCGATGACCTTGATGCCGGTTTGCAAGGGCACGGTGACGGGTGCGCGGTCCATGATGGATGGAGCGGCGCGTTCGATGGGCAGGCGTTTCGAGGAGATGGCTGGCGCCTTGCCGTCCAGCGGCCGTCCCAGCGGATCGATTACCCGCCCGATCAACCCGTCGCTCACCGGCACATCCATTACATGCCCCCTTCGTTCCACCTCATCGCCGGTATTTAACTGCGAGTAGTCGTCGAGCAGGATCACGCCGATTTCATCCGCATCGATATTGAATGCAATGCCATATGACTCACCGGGAAACTTCAGCACTTCCTCGAAGCCCACGCCGGGGAGGCCGGATACTTTTGCAATGCCGGAGGCAATACTCGTGATCGCACCCGTCTCGCGCAACGCCAAGCGCGGCCTCGAGGCTTGTCGTACTTGCGTTATCTGCGCGAATACGCCATCGAAGACACCTTGCAGATTTTTGGCGGTCGTATTCATCGAATATGTTCGGAGGACTTAAGGTTCGGGGGTTCAGGGATGTCCGGGGTGTCCGGGGTGTTCAGTTTTTTCTTATCCCTGTTCTTTTCCTTTACCGATGCCTCGGCTTCAGGTTCAGCTTCGAGTCTCAGGTTCAGGCTCGAGCCCAGCTTCCGGTTCAGGTTCGCCAGGGCTCTTCAGAAGCTTGCTCCATCTCCTCCTCCAGCGATGCGAGATAACCTGCAATATTCCAGGTCACTTTATGCCCGTTGGCAATGAGTTCAATGCCGCTGATCAAGTCCGGCCTGGCCTCAAACCGGACTGGAATTCTCGTGTCCAGGATTTCCTTAATCGCCGCTTTAATCGCATTTTGCTGTGTAGCGGGCAAATCAAATGCGCTACGGATCAGAATTCCTGCCGTTTCTGCTGCCGCTGCTGCGGCGGCCGTGGCTGGCAATGTCGACGCCGGCAGTCTGGTTGTCGAAGCCAGGCTCGCCTTTTCCTCAGGACTTAGCGCACGCATGCGTTTGATAAACGCGTCCGCCATATGCGCTTCGAGCGTGGTATTGGCAAGATCGGCCAGCACCTTGCGGGCAATGGCAAATACTTCCGCGCCTATGCGCCGGGAGAGCGTTGCCCTCAAATCCTCGTATTCTCTTTTTAATGCTTCTTCCCACTGCGCGCGCAGTTCGTCCGCATCCGTCCGGGCGGCAGCAATCAGCCGTTGGCGTTCGGCGTGCGCCTCCGCCGAAGCCCTGCTTAGCAGTACCAATCGCTGCTGTTCGAATTCGCCGTTCTTTTGCTGAAACTCGTCGCGCTCATTTTCAGCTTCCCGTTTTTTTGCATCGGCAGCGGCCAGTTCCGCAGCGATGCGCTTTTCTCTCGCATCCAGCGCCCTGAGAATGGGTTGATATAAAAAACGCTTCAACAACCACACCAGGATGAGGAAGTTTACGATTTGCGCAATAACGGTGAACCAATCTATCAGCACGACTTATTTTCCGGCAGCCTGGGCAATAATGTAATTCCAGAACGGGTTGGCAAAAATAAGAATCATGGAAACCACGAAACAGTAAATAGCCAGCGACTCGATTATCGCCAGCCCGACAAATAACGTACGGGTAATGGTCGGGGCGGCATCCGGCTGCTGCGCCAGTGAAGTCAGCGCCGTCGCCACCGCCCTTCCTTCTCCCAGTGCCGGACCGATCACTCCGACGCTGATCGTCAGGCCAGCCGCGAGGATCGATACGATTGCGATAAGGGTCATGCTGTCCATACTCCCTCCTTCTCTTTGTCTGTCAGGTTATATTTACTTGGGTCATATTTATTCATATTGATTATGTGGTCGCCATCCAACATGAGGTATCGCCTTTTCCGCGAACGATGGGTTGCGCTTCGCTTCACCCATCCTACAAAAACGGACATAATTGCTCGTTGCGTGGTTTCCGATCTCTCCATCTCCGGTTCATCGTATTCGGACGCACCATGGTTCGCATAGCTCGAGGTGGCCGTTTCGTAATTTCGTAGGATGGGTGGAGCAAAGCGTAACCCATCAAAATCCCATTTCAATAAATCCAACGATGCATTACGCTTCCCCCTACACGACTTGCATAAATCCGGGAATGAAAAATAAGAATAATTTATTAGCATAATCCTCATTGCCCGGCGTCCGGTTTCTCCATTTCCGATTCATTGGGTTCGGCCAAGTCATGGTTCTGATCGATATCCTTCGTGTTGCCAGAGGTGGCAGCCGCGATATAGACCGTCGCCAGGATACTGAAGATATAGGCTTGCAGCATACCCGTCAGCAGGCCAAGCGCGCTCATGACGATGGGAAAGATGAACGGCGTGACGGTCAGCAAGATCGCAAGAATCATCGTTCCGCTCATGATATTGCCGAACAGGCGAACAGCCAGGGCCAGGGTGCGCGAGAACTCGCTGATAACGTTGAACGGCAGCATGATGGGCGTCGGCTCGAGATAGGACCTGAGGTAGCGGCCCAATCCCTGCTCTTTTATGCCATACAGCGGCACAGCGATAAATACGCAGATCGCAAGCCCCGTGGTGGTCGAGAGCGAGCCGGTCGGCGGATCGTACCCCGGAATGACAGTGAAGAGAGTCGCCATAGCAATAAACACAAACAGCGTGCCGAGAAAGGCGAAGTATAGCCGCGGCTGGCGCAAGCCTATTTCTCTTATCTGGTTGTGGATGGCGATAACGACGATTTCCAGCAGATTCTGCCAGCGGGCACGCTCCAATCCAATGGAGAGCTTGCGGGTAATGGCTCTTGAACCGATAACCAGCACAAACATCAGCCCCCAGGTGGATACAATGGTGGCGTTCAGTTTCAAAAAACCGTACTCCCAGAAAATGATGTCGTCGGGACTAAGGTGCATGGCTGGCCTTCTGTTCCAGGTGGTTGAGATCTGGTTTTCCCGTGCCTGCGAGCCGCGTCGCAACCAGCCGCGTAATAACGAACCCAAGCAGACCGGCAAGGAGTATTTGCCAGCTTTCGCCCGGCAGGCCCAGCAGGAAATAAAATCCCGCCATGACCGCGCCTATCCGCAGCAGCGTGCTGCCGGCGAACCAGAGCCCGGGATTCCGGGATGAAACGCCGTGGCGCACCGTCCACCACAAGCCGCCGAAAAAAAATGCGCCCAGCAGAATGCCTGACGCCAATGACAACACCAGACCCAAGGTTTCACTCATTCGATCCTCCTATTGCTCCTGTCACTCCCGCTGCTCGCTGCTCCCGCTACGTCGGTTCGACCTTTTATTTCCTCTGGCGCTCCCCCTCATGGGTTGCCCTATCCTCCCTGGCTAACCAGTACCAGGCATTCAGGCAACCCGTGATCAGGCCGATAATCAGCAGGGTCAACGTCCATGAGTGATTCATCGGATAGTTTTTATCCAGCCATATGCCCAGTGCCGCACCCAGCAGCGTCGGCACAGCGACCGACCAGCCGACCAGCCCGATCATGCCCAACCCGGACCAGATCGTCTGCGCTGGCCTGATGCTGTGCCTGTTGTCCTTTGAGCTTGCGCGCCGCCCTCACCGTCCACGCGTCGGCTTAATTCCGACTCACCCCCACCTGGGAGGCTTTCTCCCCCGCTTTCCTCCTGTTTTTCTGCCGGCTTCATCGCTCATGGTGAAATTCCATTAAACGGCGAATGAAGCCGCTTTCCATTTTTGCCATCATCCGGCGCACATCCCGCTCCTGTGTATCAAGGTTTAAAAACGCGTTCATCACGGTCTCATGCAGCGTAGCCAGATCAGCCCCCGCTATCGCATTACGTACGGATACCAGTACCTCTATGCCGGTTTTTATCAGGATGCCTTCGTCAACCGCGATATAAACCTCGCCCTCCTCTTTCGTCTCGAAAGCGAGGATACCCGGCACAAGCGCGGCCACGCAGTCGAGCCGGTTGGGCAGCAGTCCATACGATCCGCTACTGGTCTCCACAACAATACGTGCGACGCCGGTCTTTTCAGCGAAAACCCCGAACGGCAGAAGTATTTTAAGATTCATGGCAATTCACGAGCCGCATCTCGGTTCGGGCTGGTGTTCAAGACCGGGCTGGGATCCATGTCCGGCTTTACAGGCGAATTTCCCGCATGGTTCTTTCCTTTCGCCTCGCCAGCCCGCCCGATCATATAGAGCGCTCCTTCGGGAAGATCCTTGAATTCATCTCGCAGGATGCGCTCGCAGCCATCCAGCGCGTCCGTCAGGCTGACCAGTTTCCCTTCGATGCCCGTAAACTGCTCGGTAGTGAAAAACGGCTGGGTAAAAAAACGCTCCAGCCGTCGCGCACGTGCCACGATGCTTCGGTCTTCCGGCGACAGTTGCTCCAATCCCAGCATGGCGATGATGTCCTTGAGCTCCGCGTATTGGGCGAGCGTGTGGCGCACCTCCTGTGCTATCCGGTAATGCCGTTGACCAATGACGCCGGGCGTCGCCATTTTGGAACCGGACTGCAGCGGATCGATGGCCGGATACAAGCCCTCGCTCGCGCGCTTGCGCGAGAGTACGATGGAAGCGGAAAAATGCGAGAAGGCGTGTACCGCAGCAGGGTCGGTAAAATCGTCCGCCGGGATATAAACTGCCTGGATCGATGTAATGGCGCCCGTGTCCGTATTGGCGATCCGTTCTTCCAGCTGCGCCAGCTCCGTGCTCATCGTCGGCTGATAGCCCAGGCGCGACGGCATCTGGCCCATCTGCCCGGACACCTCCATGCCAGCCTGGATAAAGCGGAAAATATTATCCACCAGCAGCAACACGTCGCGATGCTCGTCATCCCGGAAATACTCGGCCATGGTCAGCGCAGCATGACCCACACGGAACCGAGCGCCGGGAGGCTCATTCATCTGGCCGAACACCATCACCATGCTCTCCAGCACCCCCGCTGCCTTCATGTCACGGTAGAGCTCCTCCCCTTCGCGGCAGCGTTCGCCGATGCCGCAAAAAATACTGACGCCCTCATGCTGCCCGGCTACGTTATGGATCATTTCGGTGAGCAGGATCGTCTTTCCCACGCCTGCTCCGCCGAGCAGGCCGGCTTTGCCCCCGCGTTCCAACGGCATCAGCACGTCGATGATTTTGATACCCGTCTCGAAGATTTCGGATTTTGTGGAGCGCCGCGCCAGAGGGGGCGATGCGTGATGGACCGTACGCCATTGAGCATTGGCCGGCGCTGGCTGGCGATCGATGGCGTTGCCGAATACGTCGAACATGCGCGAAAGGGTTGCCTTCCCTACCGGCACCATCAGCGGCCCATGCGTATCGGTGACCTGCATGCCCCGAGCAAGACCTTGCGTGGGCGTTAGCGCAATGCCACGCACGTGATGGGTATCGAGCTGCGACAACACTTCGATCGCGATTTTTCCTTGCTTCCCCGCACGCAGCAATGTGTGAATAGGCGGCACACGCTCAAACCGTATGTCCACGATGCCACCGCGCACAGAAACAACCGAACCGAATTCCGAGAATAGCAGCCGTAGCACTCATATTCCCCCTTGGCAAGACAAGGCATCTATATTCCCCGATTAACTACTGTCGTTTATCAATGCTTCATCAGTATTTAATACGGTAGCTATTTCATTCTAGTGCATCGGGAATAATTTTCAGCCTGGATGGGGTTGGCGAAAGGCATGTGGTTTTGGTGGTTTTGGTGGTTTTGGTGGTTTTGTGTTTTGGTGTTTTGTGGCTTTGCTTAGCAAACGCGACCCGAAGAGATCTGCGATGAATCGTGCCGTCACCTCTTGCGCTGCCGCATGCCAGCCTGAGCCTCGGGCACCTGTAAGATTTTACAGGTATCCAGAAATGTCATTTAATTATCTAATTGTAATTACCTGGCCCAGATCGCGATTGCATGACGGCAGTTCCCGTGCTATGCGCTTTCTGGAGATCCCACTTCCCAAGCGTCGGCAATAACCGGTGCGTTCCAGAAAAATTATCAACTCCCGGTTAACGCAGGCTGACAGCAGGCGTGGAGGCAGGTGCACTCGATATTCAATTCCAACCATAATGAGGTTTTCGTGTCGCAAAATAACAAATTGCAGTCATCAACCATGTCTCGCCGCACGTTTCTAAAAACAGCGGCTGCCGCCGCCGCTACCGTAGGCAGCGCCACGCTTCCGTTCAGCTCGCTTCATGCGCAAGGGACGGCAAAGTATCGGCGCCTGAATGTCCTGAATCCCGATGCGAGGCGTAATATTGAGAGCTATAAGAAGGCAATCCGGGCGATGCTCGCGCTTCCGCCAACCGATCCGCGTAACTGGTATCGTATCGCGCTCACTCACACCATGGATTGCCCGCACGGCAATTGGTGGTTTCTGGTATGGCATCGCGGCTATATCGGCTGGTTCGAACAGATATGCCGCGAGCTTAGCGGCGACCCGCGCTTTGCGCTTCCCTATTGGGACTGGAGCGAGAATACGGACCCGAGAAACCCGTTCCGGCCGAATGTGCCGGCGATTATGTTCGAGGATGTGCTGACGCCGTCTGATCCCGCCTATATCGCACAATACAGGGAATTTCAGGCGCGCTTCGGGGATGCAGTAGCGAAGGCGAGCTACTGGAAGCGCAGTTACAAGCCCAATGGCGAATTCAACGATGAGACACAATACGGCCAGCTACTCGCGCGCGGAATCCGCTCTCCCGAAGACCTCTGGTTCGACATTATCGATGACCCAAGGGGCCAGTTCTTTTTCGACTTGGCCCATGCCCGCGGCCTGACAAAAGAAAAGCCGGGACTCGACGAAAAAACGGCAAAAGCCGTTTCCCTGCAGACCTTGCTGGACGCGCTCGCGCCGCGGGATTTCCTCACCTTCGCCAGCCCAAAAACAATGGGTCACAGCGGGTTGACCGGGTTCGGCGTTCTGGAAGGCCAACCGCACAACAGGGTTCATAATTGCGTGGGCGGCATCTTTACCGATCCATCCGGCAAAACCACCAATAGCGGCGGCTTCATGCAAGCCAACCTATCGCCCATCGACCCGCTCTTTTTCCTGCACCACGCGAATATCGACAGGCTGTGGGACGTTTGGACCCGGAAGCAGCAGGCACGCGGATACCCCGTTTTGCCGGAAGGTTCGGACCTCGAGGTGTGGTCATCGGAGCCATTCCTGTTCTTTGTCGATTCGAAAGGGCGGCCGGTAACCAAGAACATCGCTGGCGACTATGCCACGATCGGGGATTTCAACTACGATTATCAACCGGGATCAGGCGAGCAGGTTGTACCGATGACGCTGGCGGCGCCTGCGGCCAGTGCTGTTGCCGCCGCCCAGGCCGAACGGTTCAGCGCGCAGATTTCCCAACCGTCGATAAGCACGGCAGAACCGGCAACCGGTGCCGTGACGATTCCATCCGCGCTGCTCCAGGCCGGGATGCAGCCGGAGGCGCCCAGGCTGTTTGCACAGGTGACAATCGCGCTGCCGCCACTGGCGCATGGTCATGATTTCGCCGTTCTGGTCAATGCACCTGCCGGCGCGGCTAAAATCGATCCATCGAGTCCGTATTATGTTGGTACGCTCTCAATGTTCGGGCACCACGTCGTGCACGGGCCCGTCACCTTCACCATACCATTGTCGGGTGCGCTTGCCGCGATGCAAGCGGGTAACCTCCTCAAGGCCAACGCGCCGGTGAATATCCAGGTGGTGCCGGAGCAGATGGCCGCGCCCGGTGTTGCGGCAATCCATCTTATGGGAGCAAAGGCCGAGGTGCTTTCCATTGTGGTGGAAGCGCATTGACATCATGTACAAACGGTGGCCGTACCTCGCGTCAATCATCATTGTATTGGCGTGTTCCGCCGGATGCACAGGCTGTGCAATTGCAGAGAGCGAAGCCCAGCAAAGCGTAATCGAACTGGGGCTTGCTCGGCCGGCCACTTCACGCGAGGCGGTCTGGATTCAGGTCCATGCCGGTGCTCTTCCACGCGGAACGGAGATTCGCGTCAGCACGAGCGGAGGCGTACTGCTCGGCACCGTATCGCCTTTCGGTGGGCCGCAGGGCCCGGAAGCCGTCACGTACACCATTCCCCTTCCGCAGACCGCCATCGTCAACAATCGCGTGCAATTGCGCCTTGAGGTCGATGAGCCGGGCGCGCCCGTCCGCGCACCACGGCCGGGCGAGGTGGAGAGCGTCAATTTGATATATGTACCGATCAGCCATTGAAAATCGGGGATCGGCGCCCGGAACCCGATTTTTTTAAAAACCGTATTTACAATTCTGGCGGATCTTCCCGCGGAAGTGAGGTGGTAGGTCGGGCTCCGCCCGACGATCAAGAACGATGTCGGGCGGAGCCCGACCTACCTTACCAATCTCTGTATATTTGACGCCAATGCCAGTCCGCTGATTCATTCAAGGACGGCCTACCACTTCAGTTATTCACCCATCACTTCAATTGTTCATGAAGCAATTTCAATATGCGGTTTGCGTCACTCGATTTCTCTGGTTCGCCCTCGCTATTCAACACCTTGACATCGGTGCTTTCTCCTGCCGCTCCGGCTTCACTTAACTGGATGCGGAATTGATCCCGTTTCTCGTCCTTCTCGTCGCGCCAGAAGAGAAGTTTCGAGAGCATGCTCGGCCCCGCACCACTGTCCACGTCTGGATTGATATAGCGCACGAAATAAATCCCTTGCGAGCGATTACGATCCTCGACGG
The DNA here is from genome assembly GCA_963850515.1 of uncultured beta proteobacterium. GTDB lineage: Bacteria > Pseudomonadota > Gammaproteobacteria > Burkholderiales > Nitrosomonadaceae > Nitrosospira. The sequence goes on along the minus strand of CAWKMH010000012.1, from coordinate 10,578 downwards.
TAAAACCGATACGGTCAAGCGCCAGTCCCACCCGTCGCCAGGAACGGTCAATAGCCTCATTCACGGTAAGCACCTCGTTTTTTTCACCCGTCAGGCGCGCGCGCTCCGACGCGTTACCCGCGTTGGCTACTGCCGTTCTCGCACGCTCTTCCGCGACCCCGAATCGCATCATCAGGCGCGAAAGCATCTCCGCCTCCAGATCCGGATCGGCAGGGCGAGGCTGCCAGCGGGTACGAGTATCGCCCTCCATCACTTCGTCCATGCCGCGATGGCTGATGTAAATCTCGGTAGCGCCGTCCTCTCCGCGTTCCAGGCGAGTACGAAACTTGTCGCGCTCGGCGGTCGAATACAGGGTATCCAGAAATTTACCCAGCGTGTTACGGATAATATCATCCGGAATTTTCGCACGATTTTCCGCCCAGTCGGTTTCCATCACGCCGGCTGCGGGCATTTCAACCTTGACGATAAAACCCAATTCCTGCCAAAACTCTTTTACTACCGGCCATATGTCCTCAGGTTCACCTGTCACCACCAGCCAGCGCTGAGTGCCGGAGCGCTCCATGCGCACACCGCCCTCATCCACGTGGGTAGAATGGAACTGCCGCCCCCGGTTCCGGAGCTTTTGTTGCGCTCTTTATCATAGGCGGAAAAAGTTGCGGTTCCCGTCGGGTTGATATCCGGAACGATATAGCGCTCATCCGAACCAGGCATGGTCAAATCGGGCGGTATCTCCAAAGGCGGAAGTTTACCCGCCGACTTGTAATTTATTTTCTTTGCTTCCGGTAGCAGATTGCATCCTGCCACGGTCACCGCTAAACATAGCGCGACCATTATCCTCCATCTCATGCGCAACGCTCGATCCCTCGTAAATTCCGGCCGATCATTTATATGGTTATCCCGGCCTTGTCCATCGCTTCTCTTACAATTTGATGATATCGATCCGATAATGGAGTCAAAGGCAGACGAAGGGTAGCACCTATCAGCCCCATCTGCGATATTGCCCATTTTACCGGAATGGGATTCGCCTCGACAAACAAATCGAGATGCAGCCTCAACAATTTACTGTTGGCAAGACGAGCAGCGGAAAGGTCTCCCGCAAACGCCGCAATGCACATCTCATGCATCAACCGGGGCGCAACATTGGCTGTTACGGAAATGATGCCATGCCCGCCCAGCAGCAGCATCGCCAAGGCACTCACATCATCTCCACTATAAACCGCAAAGTCTTCCGGCGCCCGGCACAGCAGATCGAAACCTCGCCCCATATCGCCGGTCGCATCCTTGATGCCGACAATATTGGGAATCTGTGCCAGCCGCAGCACGGTGTCGTTGGCGATATCCGCCACCGTCCTGCTGGGCACATTGTATAAAATCTGCGGAATATCGACCGCCTCCGCTATTGCCTTGAAGTGTTGATACAAGCCTTCCTGGGTCGGCTTGTTGTAATAGGGAACCACTGAAAGGCTTGCATTTGCGCCTGCGTTCTTCGCGTAAATGGATAGATCGATTGCTTCCCGCGTTGAATTTGCACCGGTCCCGGCGATAATCGGCACACGCCCCGCAGCACGCTCTACGGCCGTCTCGATCAGCAGATGATGTTCGTCGAAATCCACTGTCGGAGATTCGCCGGTGGTACCCACCACCACGATGCCATCGGTTCCTTCCGCTACATGAAAATCGATCAGGGCGTTGAAACGCTCCAGATCCAGTTCGCCATTGTCATGCATGGGCGTGACGATGGCGACCAGGCTGCCTTTTATTGCAACAATACTCATGACGGATCCATCCAGGAAACAGTAAAAACCATATTTTACCCGAATCTCGGCGCTATCAGAATATTCACTGCGACCCGGCATTAACCCGCACAAGGGCCACTTGCTCACACGATCGCGCTTTCAGACAACGCAGGAATGGCCGGGTTCCCGGATGACCTGAACAAGTCCAGGAGGAGAGTAGGACGCGGGCTTGGGGCAGGAGCTTAAGAGGTTATATGGAAACGGAAACGGGAACGGGAACGCATACAAAGCGAAGCGGCGCTTTCGGGAAAAGATTCGGTGTGGTGCCGGACGCAAGCAGCCAAGGGAATCCATGGAGTAATTTTACCCATGATAAATACGTTATCAGGATAAAAGGAAATCGTTGGGAGTGGACTACATGCTGGCACGGTTTGGCCGCCCCAGCATGAAATCTTAAGCAGATTGAATGTTTGATGCTTGCTTGCCCTTCGCACCCTGCGTAACCTCAAACGCTACTTTTTGACCTTCTTTGAGCGTCTTGAATCCAGACATGCCGATTGCCGAGAAGTGCGCGAATAAATCCTCGCTGCCGTCATCAGGGGTAATGAAGCCAAAACCTTTTGAGTCATTGAACCATTTTACTGTACCAGTTGCCATTTTTACTTCCTTTAAAAAATCGGGCCGGAGCCCGGGAAACATATCAGTCAAAAAGAGACCTCGTTTTCAGGTCTGGCCGCATTTTGACAATCCTTAAGCGAGAAATATGTTCGCTACCGCACGTACGAAATCCCTGCACCCGCTCAGGCCATGCATCTTTTGGATTATTAGCAATACATTCATGGTTGTTAAATACTAAAATGCGGACTGCAACTGCACTCCGAGAGGTTGGTGATCAAATCAACCAAACGGATGTTTTTTACACACCGACAACCGAGGCGTTCAGCTAAGCTCCGGATATTTTGCCGATTTTCCGACTGTCTCTTCCCCCATAAATGACATCCGGCCATTTTCTATTTCCAGCCGGCATCTGTACCAAGGCCTCATCCTTGATGGAACCTTATTCATTGATGGCATATACAAAATTATCGCTTTTTAAGATGTCGAATGGAACGTGGAGCACTGGGACTGCTGCATTGCATGTGTTGTGATCTCCATCAAATAGCCATCGGGGATCAAAAACCAAGAAAACCGCAGGGAAGCAGACTATGCTTTTATGGAACTGCTTCTTCAACGGAGAAAAATCATGTTACATGCCGAAGACCCAACGAGCGCGGATCGTGTTCGCCGCTCAACAGCAGCAGATGTGAACCGCGAAATAGATCGCCGAACAAATAGCAACATCCGGCGTTACGCCAACAGCAGCCCGGAAGTCATCCATAGGCGCATCCAGGAGCTCGATAGAGAGTGGGACGTCGAGCGCGCGCTTGAAGTCAACGCCTCGACACTGGCCTTGACCGGTCTTTTGCTCGGCATGACGGTCAACAGGAAATGGCTGGTGTTACCGGGGGTTGTACTGTCATTCCTGCTGCAGCACGGGCTTCAGGGATGGTGCCCGCCATTACCCATATTGCGGCGCTCGGGTGTACGTACACGTGGGGAAATAGACCGGGAAAAATACGAGCTGAAAGCGTTGCTGGATGGAAGGTAATTTCTGGCAGGTGGAGAGCGATTACGAAGAGGGCCGATCCTATTATCCTAAATCCGGTAGTTGACCGCTCATTTAATATATCAGTGTCATGATTAATAACAATATTTCATATTATTTGACGCTCACCTTCCGGGTGAGGTCGCTACGGGGTGAATTGCACAGTTTTTGCGGCACATGGCTGCGTTGCAACTTCTTGGAATGGAACGACCATTCCGCGTCGTTGCGCCTTGCCCTGCACCCCAAAAACCGTACACTTCTCCCCGTCCAACTACCGGATTTAGGATAATTTATCGGCTCAAACGTATACAGACCTGATCAAGGAGTTCTGTGATCCTTCAAGCAGGTCGGTGCGGCGAACCAAGTTACAGGGACAACTTGATTCCTGATTTCGTCGATAATCGACAGATAAGCCTCGATCCATGAGCGAGTCTACTTCGGGGCCATCCACTCCATTATTCGCTCGGTGTAAACTTTTTTTATGGGAGACTTGCCCTGATGCACAATCAGCTTCTCGTCTTCATTGCGTGGAGTATTCTTGCGCTGTTCGTCGCCTGGTCAGTTGCCAGAGCGCTTATCATTCACTTCTTTCTCTGACGCTTATCCCTGGGTTTTATCAGGGAAATTACGCCAGAGAACGGTGCCATGCCGAACTGCCGGGCTAGCCCGGCCTGAGTGGACTATGGTCCTGAATCCGGCACCTGGACGCGCTCACTTGCCTCTTGTCATTATTTGTCACTCATTTGTCAGCTAGCAGCCTGTCGGACTTAAAGAATCGCAGCGAAAAAGTGACTGGGTGAGGGCAGATTTTGCGGGTTTTAAAGGCCCATAGTTATACTATTGGTCGAAAAAGCAGCAAAATATGAACCAGCAAGACGCTTTTGCAGCCGACTTCCTTTAAGTCCGACAGGCTGCTAGGCGCAGGTCCACCGCCGGGTTAAGGATTATTGCCTCGATTGCTCAGAGTTGGCGGAGGAACGTCTGCTCCCCCGTCTGCTCACGACTTCGCAAATACCATCACGCCATTTCTGCAATCCACGGCGATGGTGTCCTTGGCGCCAAAGTGGCCTTCGAGTATTTCCTTTGCCAGCGGGTTCTCGATTTGCGCCTGGATGGCACGCTTCAAGGGACGCGCGCCAAAAATGGGATCGAAACCCGCCTGAGCAAGCTCCGCCAGCGCGGCATCGGTCACCTCGAGTTTCATCTGGAGCTTGGCAAGCCGCTCTTCAAGGTATTGCAACTGTATCCGCGCTATGGACTGGATATGCTTCTCATCCAGCGCATGGAATACCACCACCTCATCGATGCGATTGATGAACTCGGGGCGGAAATAGGTCTTCACTTCGCCCATCACCGCCAGCTTGATCACCTGATAATCATCGCCAGCCATTTGCTGGATCATTTGCGAGCCCAGATTGGAGGTCATGACAATGACGGTGTTCTTGAAATCCACCGTGCGCCCCTGGCCGTCGGTCATGCGACCATCATCGAGCACCTGTAGCAGGACGTTGAACACATCAGGATGCGCTTTTTCAACTTCATCCAGCAGAATTACCGAGTAGGGCTTTCTGCGCACCGCTTCGGTGAGATAGCCGCCTTCCTCGTAACCCACATAGCCCGGCGGCGCCCCGATCAATCGTGCGACCGAGTGTTTTTCCATAAACTCGGACATGTCGATGCGGATCAGATGATCTTCGGAATCAAACAGAAAACCTGCCAGCGCCTTGCATAATTCCGTCTTGCCCACGCCGGTTGGTCCCAGAAATAGAAACGAGCCATACGGACGGTTGGGATCGGACAGCCCCGCGCGCGAACGGCGGATAGCATCCGACACCAGGCGAACCGCCTCATCCTGGCCCACTACGCGGTCATGCAGTTTTTGTTCCATATGCAGGAGTTTTTCGCGCTCGCCCTGCATCATCTTCGATACGGGAATACCCGTCGCGCGGGATACCACCTCGGCGATTTCTTCCGCACCTACCTGGGTGCGAAGCAGCTTCGGTTTGCTCTCCGCAGCGCCTTGCCCTGCCATTTCGCTCTGCTGCTGATTGTTGAGCTGCGACTGCAGTTGCGCTTCCAGTTGGGGAATCCGGCCGTATTGCAGTTCCGAGACTTTCTGCCAGTCTCCCTTGCGCGTAGCCGCTTCTATCTCCAGCTTGACCTTCTCCATCTCCTCCTTGATGTGTTGGGACCCCTGCACCTGGGATTTTTCAGCTTTCCAGATCTCTTCCAGATCCGCATACTCGCGTTCCAGTTTCGCTATTTCGTCCTCCAGCAAACCCAGGCGCTTCTGTGAAGCCTCGTCTTTTTCCTTTTTTACCGCCTCACGCTCGATTTTGAGCTGAATGAGACGCCGGTCCAGCCTGTCCATCACCTCGGGCTTGGAGTCGATTTCCATGCGAATCCGTGCCGCTGCCTCATCAATCAGATCGATGGCCTTATCCGGCAGGAAACGGTCGGTTATATACCGATGAGACAGTTCAGCCGCCGCGACAATGGCCGGGTCAGTGATATCGACACCGTGATGGACTTCGTATCTTTCCTGCAATCCACGCAAAATGGCGATAGTGGCTTCGACAGTGGGCTCTTCCACCAGGACTTTCTGGAAACGCCGCTCCAGCGCCGCATCCTTCTCGATGTATTTACGGTATTCGTCCAGCGTGGTCGCGCCAACGCAATGCAATTCGCCGCGCGCAAGCGCGGGTTTAAGCATGTTTCCCGCATCCATCGCACCTTCCGCCTTGCCGGCGCCCACCATGGTATGAAGCTCATCAATGAATACGATGATGCTGCCTTCCGCCTGAGCAATCTCCTTCAAAACAGATTTCAGGCGCTCCTCGAATTCACCGCGGTATTTGGCCCCAGCGAGCAGCGCCGCCATATCAAGGGACAGCACACGCTTGTCCTTCAGGGTTTCAGGTACCTCGCCGTTGATGATTCGCTGGGCCAGGCCCTCGGCGATGGCGGTCTTGCCCACGCCCGGCTCTCCAATCAGAACCGGGTTATTCTTGGTACGCCGCTGCAATACCTGGATAGTGCGGCGAATTTCGTCGTCACGTCCGATCACCGGATCGAGCTTGCCCATGCGCGCGCGCTCGGTAAGGTCAAGCGTATATTTTTTCAGGGCTTCACGGCTGCCCTCGGCTTCGGCGCTTCCGACGTTTTCTCCACCCCGAACCTCGCTGATAGCCTGCTCCAGCGCTGCCCGATTGGCGCCGTGCTGCCTCAGCAGGTTGCCGGTTTCGCCTTTGTCCTGAAGTACGGCGAGCAGGAACATCTCCGATGCGATGAATTGATCGCCGCGTTTTTGTGCTTCCTTGTCCGCAAGGTTGAGCAAATTGCCCAGCTCGCGCGAGGCATTGATTTCCCCGCCGGTACCCTCCACCTTGGGTAAACGCTCTATGGCTTTTTTCAGTGCATCGCGCAGGGGAGGAACATTTGCGCCCGCCCGTTGCAACAGCGAAATCGTACCGCCATCCTCCTGCTGCAAGAGTGCAAGCAACAGATGCTGTGGTTCAATATAAGGATTATCCTGGCCTACCGCGATGCTCTGCGCATCCGCCAGCGCCTGCTGGAATTTGGTGGTTAGCTTGTCGAAACGCATGGGAATCCTCGGGTAAGTGATGGATGAATGATTTCTATATGTGGGAACGCGTCGCAATTTCAAGATAGCACCTCAGGGCCGATGTTGCCTTGCAGATTCACATCAGTTCACCTCAGGATAAGGATACAGGATGTTGAGCGCCACGCTTTTGCCTGCTGTCTCCACGATACGCACATGCTCGCGCTTCAATTGGCGGGCATGATGCAAGCCGCAGGAATACGCAATCATGTCGATTTCCTTATTCATGTTTCTGGCATAATTGGCGACGCGCAGGTATTTTTCCTCCACCACGAGGCCACGCTGCAAATGTCTGTTATGGGTAGTAATGCCGGTAGGGCAGGTATTGGTGTGGCAGCGCATGGCCTGGATACAGCCCAGTGAAAACATGAAACCGCGGGCGGTATTGACGAAATCCGCCCCTGCGCATAGCGCCCAGGCTGCCCGCGCCGAAGTCACCAGCTTGCCTGCCGCGACGACGCGTATGCGATTTTTCAAGCCCGATTGCAGTAACGCATCCACCACTCGCGGCAACGCTTCGGCAATGGGCAGGCTCATGTGGTCGAACAGAGTCTGGGGCGCCGCACCGCTGCCGCCTTCGCCACCATCGATCGAGAGAAAATCCGGTGCATATTCAAGACCCGCGGCGGTTCACCGCATCACATAGATTCGTTGATAAAGCGCCAGCCGCCGATGGCGGCCTTCACGCCCACCGGTCGGCCGGTGAGTTCGCGAATGTAGGCTATCTTGTCGAGCAACTCATCCACATTGCTGATATCGATATGACGATTGGGACTGATCGAATCATGATGAGCAGGAATGCCCCGGATAGTGGCGATTTCATCGGTCACCTTGACGCCCGGCAGCATTCCGCCCTTGCCCGGTTTCGCCCCCTGGGAAAGCTTTATTTCAAACGCCTTGACCACCTTGGCGAGTTCCTTTGCCCGCTCGGGTGAAAAATTGCCGTCGTGATCGCGGATACCGTACTTGGCGGTGCCGATTTGCATAACGATGTCGCAGCCGCCCTCCAGGTGGTAAGGCGCGAGCCCGCCCTCCCCTGTATTCAGCCAGCATCCGGCCTCCGCCGCACCGAGCGACAGCGCACGCACCGCAGGCGCCGATATCGCGCCATAGCTCATGCCGCTGATGTTGGTTATGGATCTGGCATGAAAAGGATGCTCGCAATAACCCTCGCCGATGTGAAGCGACGGAGTCGGCAGCCGGTCGCGCTCCAGTACCGGAAAAGCGACATTGACGAAAATGATCGAGCCGGGCTCGCGCAGATCGTTGGTGGAGCCGAAACCGACGATGCCGCCCTCGTTCTTTGCATTCTTGTACACCCAGCTCCGGGTTGCACGATTGAAAGGCATTTCGTCCCTGTCGCCGGAAAAGAAATATTGGCGAAAATATTCCCCCTGTTTCTCGAAGAGAAATCGCAGACGCCCGATGACCGGGATAGTTGCGCAGGATGGAATGCTTCTTCTGGGTTACATCCTGGATGAACCAGAACACGATGATCCCGATCACGATCAAGCCAAGTATCGTGCCAAAACCGTAGGAAATTACCTTCAGTGCATCAGACATGCTGCCTCCACCCTCTCATTCAGCTAAAATACTCCGATTCCATAACTATAAGAAAGCCACGATGAGTTCATGGATCTAGCGATCACAATTGAAGAAAACGTCCGCCAGGCGCTGGCCGAGGATATCGGCACGGGCGACCTTACTGCAAGCCTCATTCCTGCCGAAAAGGCCGCGATCGCCACCGTCATCAGCCGCGAGAATGCAGTTTTATGTGGGGCTAAGTGGTTTGACGCATGTTTTTGGCAACTGTCGCCCGAAGCCGAAGTGCGTTGGTTTGCACAGGACGGCGAAGCGATCGGTGCCGGCCAACAGCTCTGCGAGATAAAAGGCAATGCGCGGGCTCTCCTTACAGCGGAGCGTACCGCGCTCAATTTTTTGCAACTGCTGTCGGCCGTGGCAACGCAAACCAGGCGTTATGCAGACGCAGTGGCCGGAACCGGGGCAATAATCGTCGATACGCGCAAGACACTGCCGGGGCTGCGCCTGGCACAAAAATACGCAGTCAAATGCGGCGGCGGCACAAACCATCGCCTGGGTTTATACGATGGCATACTCATCAAGGAAAACCATATCACCGCTGCAGGGGAATCGAACCTGCCCTGCGCGCCGCGAAAAGAATCGCCCCGGCAGGGGTATTCGTTCAGATTGAAGTGGAAACGCTGGAGGACTTGCGCATCGCGTTGAATGCGGGGGCTAAACTGATCCTGCTGGATAATTTTGACCTCGACAGCTTATGCGAGGCAGTTCCTGAACGCGCGGTTGACCAACCGGGATGCAGCGCTGGAAGCATCGGGAGGGATTACGCTGGACAACGTCCGGGCGGTAGCCGAAAGCGGCGTGGACCGGATTTCGGTTGGCAGCCTCACCAAGGATATAATGGCGGTGGATTTATCGATGCGCTTTTCAACCGACCCGCACAGCGTACTGTGACAACGTGCTATGACGAATGCGCTAACCCGCTCCCCCGCTTCATCGGCTATCTCATTCCCCTAAAGCAAGATAACATTATCCAGCAAGGGCAACGTAACCGATCCTTGTCCTTCCTCCTCGTCTGTACTCAATGTACCCAGGGGCCACGCGGGGAGATGCACCAGGGGCACGGCAAATTCGAGGCGGCTGGCCCGTTTCATCCTCGCTGAGACCAAAAAGAAATAAACGATTGGGCAACCACGCGTCATTGCCCTTTATACTTAAGCGGATCGAATCGGCATTCAGCTCGGTCCTGCTGAATGGGATCATGACCGGCACGTAGTAAGATTCGCTTGCGCTCTTTCCAGATCAGCCTGCGACGTGTCCGGAAAGACGTGGTCCACGACGAGGCGCCCGTCGATGGTCGTGATCTGAAGCGCGATATCATCATCGGTGCCGGCATCCTCCACATCCGCGGTCGTCACAAGCATGAGCAACCGCCGGATCACCGTCGTTGCCGTCCCGAGTTGCACGCGCGAGGGCGCGAAGGAAAGCTTTCCTTTGCTCGCGTTGTGCTGAGGTCAATATTAGCCAGTTGACCCGCAATGACGATACCGCTCCGCAACTCGGTATCCAGAGCAAGCGGAACGACGAGTCCAATCTTTTTGTTCCCCCAGATGAAGACACTCTTGGGACGCCATAAGTCATTGCCCCGGATGCCAATACGAATGGAGGACGCGTTCAGGTCCTGAGGATCGACCGTGGACCCGACAAAAGCTTGCGGCTCAAAATCATCCTCTGTTATCTCATAAAGATTCGCTTGCCCCTGCTCCTGATCGCTCTGGCGCGTGTCAGGGAAAGTCCGGTGTAAACATCTAACATGCCGCCTCTTACATTGATAATCAAGACGATGGGGCTATCAGTACCAGAGTCGTCGGAATCATCGGTTAGCATGCCGAACCATACGGTTTTGAGATCAGACATGATTTATTCCTCGCGTGATGTGGGACTTATCAGAGTATCCACTCTTAATATAGCTTCAAGTTCATCTTTCGCCACGAGATATCCTGAAAAAAAGAGAGAGTAAGACGTTCTCATCATTA
>CAWKMH010000011.1:0-11523 GCA_963850515.1 uncultured beta proteobacterium | reverse complement strand
GTATTGCTAATACTCGAGGGCGACATGGTGGTTATTGAGCGCAGCGATTAGCTTCACCTGGTCAAGTCGTATTGGCTATTGTAGATAACGAATTCACTCTCAAGGTTCTGGCCAGGGACAAAGAAGGCTATTACCTGGAAGCACGTAATGATAGGCGAAGCGGGGATTACCTGCCTATCCGCCCTGAGCAGAAGCTGGAAATCTACGGGTTTTATGTTGGCCTGTTTCGAAAAGCTCCTGCTTCCAGAAACCGCATCGGCTCCAGCCGTGGTTAATGGAACTTTGCCATGTCGACGCTTGCCTCTCCACCCTCGGCGCCGCTATCGCTTTCACAAATCGAAACTCGATTTAAAAACAGGATATGGCGGGGTGACGCATCAGGATCTTCGGCTCATCCGGTTGTTTCCAGTGGTTTTGATGAACTGGACAAAGCTTTGCCTGGAGGGGGATGGCCTGTTCACAATCTGACGGAATTGCTGCTACCGACAGAAGGACTGGGAGAAATCAGATTACTGGGTCGATCGCTTGGACAGCTCACCGGGGACGGGAGGAATATTCTATTGGTTGGTCCACCTTATATTCCTTATATGCATGCGTGGGAGAACCTGCATATTGATAGTCGGCGCATTGTAATTGCCAGAGTTTACAAACCCGACGAGCGATTATGGGTACTTGAACAAGGGATCAAAAGCGCCGCTTTCGGAGCGGTTATCGGCTGGTTGCCGAATCAGCCTGCAAACGACGCGCAGATTACAGGTCATCGCGAGGACGGCTGCCAGTCTGATTTTCTTGTTCAGGCCGGCAAGCGCGCAGTTTGAATCCTCCGCGGCCCCACTCAGAATATTGCTCGGTCCGGTAGCACAGCATACTCTTTCTGTGCGTTTGCTGAAACGGCGGGGCGCCCCGACTGTATTGCCCATTTATATTGTCCTCCCCCAGATCAAGCCCTTCCTGGGCTCCGCTAATTCGAGACCTGCTTTAGCCCACTGTTGAGCCTTGGATCACAATGCTGTGGATCGCTCTATATTGCCCAACATTATCACTTGACTGGATAGAACGCCGGTTTCCTGCCGCACTGATCCCCGCAATGGCGGTGACTGTTCGCAAGGGTAATCAGGCTTATATCCAGCAGGCCAATAAGGCGGCGCAACAATGGGGAGTAACGGCTCATCAACCCTTGGCAAGTGCCCTGTCTCTTTTTCCCGACTTGGTGGTATTGGAGCATGACCCAAATGAAGAAATGAAAGCGTTGCAGGAAGCTGCGTATGCCGCTTCGCGTTTCACCCCCAATATTGTGATGCAATGCAGCGGCCTGATCGCTGAAGTTTCCGGAAGTTTGAAGCTGTTTGGCGGCCTGAAAAAATTGTGCCGATTACTCAACCTGGGAGTGGCTGCACAAGGCTTGCAACTCTGCGTGGGTGCGGCTTCCACTGCCAGGGGAGCATGGCTTCTTGCACAGTCCGCACCACCGCAAACCGTCATCAATGGCGCAGGGACTAGATTCCACTCATTGCTCGACTTCTGTCCCGTCAGTTTGCTGAAGTCGGCCCAGGCTCATCTTGAGGTCATTCGCGGCATAGGCTGCGAAACGCTGGCTGATTTACGGCGATTGCCTCGTGGAGGAATGGCGGGTCGATTTGGTACGGGCCTTCTAATGGAACTGGATCAAGCTTACGGCGACGCACCAGACCCTCAAAAATGGTTTGAAGCACCAGAATATTTCCAGCGAAAGATGGAATTAATGGCGCAAGTTGAAAATGCCGGACGTTGCTGCTTCCCGTACAGCGGATGATCGAGCAAATGTGCGGCTGGCTGGCTTCACGCTATACAGCAGTTTCAGCATTCTCGCTCATTCTGCATCATGAATATTCTCTCCGGCAGCCACATCGATTCACGCCCATAAACATACGGCTTTCCGAACAAAGTGATGATCCCGATCATTTAATGATTTTGCTCCGTGAACGCCTGGAGCGTACAAAATTGATGGCTCCGGTTTGCGGACTGGAACTGATAGCGGACGAAATAACAGCGGGAATAGAGGCTAATCTGGAACTGTTCCCGACCGCGCAATCGGAAGCAACTTCATTAAGCCGATTTATTGAAAAAATTTCGTCCCGCCTGGGGCCGCCAGCCATCACCAGTCTGCAAGCTGTCTCTGACTATCGGCCGGAATGCAGTCAAAGATTCAATGCTTCAGGAATAGGTGGATTTTCATGGCGGGGAACGCATCGGGACAGAATTCCATCGGAATTAATCCGTCCTGCCTGGTTAATGGAAAGACCGCTGGAACTGAAGTTGCAACGTCAGCGGCCAGTTTATGGGTCGCTGTTGAAATTAATTTCAGGACCGGAGCGAATCGAGGCAGGCTGGTGGGACGATGACGCGATCACGCGCGACTATTTTATTGCGGAAAATAATCTTGGCCAATTGCTATGGATTTACTGCGAGCACGACCCAGCAGGGGAAAATAAGAAAAAAGACTGGTATTTGCAGGGGCTGTTTGGATAGCTCGGTTTTGCCTCTATCCCGGCATTCCACTATTCGGTATTCACTTGGATATATATTCTTCCCCTCCTTCCTACGCTGAACTGCACTGCTGCTCCAGTTTCAGCTTTCTGAAAGGCGCTTCCTTTCCGGAAGAGCTGGTTGAACGCGCTGTAAACCTGAGCTATAGCGCACTGGCCATAACGGATGAGTGTTCCATGGCCGGGGTCGTGCGAGCCCATTCGGAAGCAAAAAAAGCCGGCCTCCATCTTCTAATCGGAAGCCAATTTATCCTGGAGGATGGGCTACGGCTGGTCTGCCTGGCCATGAATCGGGAAGGCTACGGCAATCTATGCGAACTGATAACGCTGGCAAGACAGCGTGACAAGAAAGGGGCTTATCGTATAAGCCGCGCGGATTTTGAAAGCTGCCCTGATGCGCCCCATCTCGCCCTATTGCGAGATTGTCTGATTTTATTAATTCCTCGCTTTACTCAAACGGAAGCCTGTCTGGTAAATGACATGCGCTGGGCACTGTCGCTATTTCCTGGCCGCTGCTGGGCTGCTGTCGAGCTATTGCTTCATGCCGGCGAGGATCACCTGCTCGAACGACTACGGCAGGGTGCGGCTATGACCAGAATGCCGCTCGTGGCTGGTGGCGATGTCACTATGCATGACAGTTCTCGTAAGCCCCTGCAAGATACGATGACCGCCATTCGTATCGGCAAGCCGCTTTCCGAATGCGGCTATTCTCTCCAGCCTAATGCGGAACAGCATCTGCGTACAAGATTGCAATTGGCAGAAATCTATTCGCCGCAGCTCTTGCAGGAGACTATTTCGATTGCAGCACGTTGTACTTTCTCGCTGGACGAGTTGCGCTATGAATATCCTGATGAATTAGCAGGAACCTGGCGAGACGTATGCCGCCTATCTGCGACGCATGGTCGAGGAGGGCATGGCAAGACGGTTTCCCGAAGGCGCATCGGTCAAAGTCAGGAAACAGGTCGAATATGAATTGAAGCTGATCGCAGATCTGAACTATGAGCCCTATTTCCTGACGGTATTCAATATCGTAAAGTTTGCCCGGTCGCGCGGCATTCTCTGCCAGGGACGCGGATCGGCGGCCAATTCGGCGGTCTGCTATTGCCTGGATATTACCGAGATTGATCCGGAGCGCAGCAGCCTGCTGTTTGAACGGTTTATTTCAAAGAACGCAATGAGCCTCCTGATATCGATGTCGATTTCGAGCATCAACGCCGGGAAGAGGTTATTCAACACATCTATCAGAAATATGGCCAGGATCGTGCTGCGATAGCAGCAACGGTAATCACATACCGTACACGCTCGGCGGTCCAGGATATCGGCAAAGCGCTGGGGCTCGATGTCGAACGTATCAAGCGGTTATCCGGTTCTTTTGCCTGGTGGGACAAGACCTCGGATATTGCTACGCGGCTCATTGAAAACGGCTTCGATCCCGATAGCTCCATCATCCGGAAGCTGATTCAACTGATCCCGGCCTTATATGGGTTTCCACGTCATTTATCGCAGCATGTAGGTGGTTTTGTCATTACCCGCGACAAGCTGTGCCGCATTGTCCCCATCGAGAACGCCGCCATGCCGGATCGCCGCATTATCCAATGGGATAAGGACGATCTTGCAGCGGTAGGGCTGATGAAAATCGATGTGCTCGCGCTGGGTATGCTATCGGCCATCCGTCGCACGCTCGATCTGGTTTCAATACGGCACGGCAAGCCATTCCAGATGCAGGATATCCCGGGCGGAAGATGAAAAAACCTTCGACATGATTTGCAAAGCTGACACCATCGGCGTTTTCCAGATCGAGTCCCGGGCACAAATGTCCATGCTGCCGCGCTTGAGGCCCCGGAATTTCTATGATCTGGTGATAGAAGTCGGCATTGTTCGTCCAGGACCGATTCAGGGAGGCATGGTGCATCCTTATCTACGCCGCCGCCAGAACCTGGAGCCGGTCAGCTATCCAAGCGAGGAAGTCAAAACCGCTTTGGAACGAACTTACGGGTCCCGATTTTCCAGGAGCAGGTGATGCAATTGGCAGTGCTGGCTGCTGGCTTTACTCCGGGCGAGGCAGACCAGTTGCGCCGTTCCATGGCCGCCTGGAAAAGAAAAGGAGAGCTCGGTTCTTTCCATAAGAAAATAATCGAGGGAATGACCAGCCGAGGCTATACCCTCGATTTTGCTGAACGGATACTTCCGCCAAATCCAGGGCTTTGGCGAATATGGGTTTCCGGAATCTCATGCTGCAAGCTTTGCGCTGCTGGTTTACGTATCGGCCTGGCTTAAATGCCACGAGCCCGCTGCCTTCCTGTGCGCCATGCTGAACAGCTTGCCCATGGGCTTTTATAGCGCGTCGCAACTGATCCAGGATGCGACGCGCGCATGGTGTTCAGGTCAGGCCGGTGGACGTAACAATCAGTGACTGGGATTGCACGCTTGAAGAACAGATGGATAAATCTTTTCAGCTCGCTGTCCGGTTGGGCCTGAATAGGGCGAAAGGGATTGGCATTAAAGCTGCTCGAGCATATCGTTGAGGCAAGGAAAATATCACCATTTGAAAATACGAGCGATTTGGCAAGCCGCGCGTCCTTGAATACCGCTGAGATGCGCTCCCTCGCCCACTCCGATGCGTTACGGGCTCTGTCAGGTCATCGACGTCAGGCTTTATGGGCGGTCGCATCCCACATAAAACAACTGGATCTGATGCGAGACGTCCCCGTGAGGGAGACGCTGCCCAACATTGCCGCCGCGCGTGAAGGAGAGGAAATTACGGCTGATTACGCCAGCACGGAGCTCACTCTGCGCAGGCATCCCCTTGCCTTGTTGCGGCCGAAATTGACCCGAATGAATTTACATTCGGCAATGGAACTGGACAGTTGTCCAACGGGGCGGCTGGTTCGAACAACCGGCATCGTAACCTGCCGCCAGCGTCCCGGAACGGCAAATGGGGTAGTCTTTGTTACGCTCGAAGATGAGACCGGGATAACGAACGTTGTGGTATGGAACCAGCTTGTCCGGAAACAACGCCGTGAAATATTAAACTCAAGGCTTTTAACGGTGTATGGGGTATGGCAACGTGAAGGCGAAGTTAAGCATCTGATTGCCAAGCGACTGGTAGACCATAGCCATTTGTTGGGTAATCTCATGGTGGAGAGCCGGGACTTTCATTAACCCATGAATCCGGTTCTCTTGAAAGCTCTTCTCTTGAAGACTATATTTCAACTGAAATTGGCAAACATTGTACGCATTACATAGAAAACAGGGAAAGCTCGCAGCCACGCCAGCTTCGGTTTACAAGTCTCCATATTAAATTGGTTTCCTGGGCTTGTAACAGGTGGCTGCCGAAATGATTTCAATCCCGTTAGCTCGGTCTTGTCGATGATGGATATTGATATTGCCACATAAGGCGTCCTACAACTTGCTACAGGATGATGTCTGACCACTGCGCGTTATTGGCCGATCTTCTTCGCGTCACAACATACGTCCGACGCCGAATCGAAGGCCGAATCAGTGCCGGATGCATTTCATTCTGAAGCGAACTCCTCGAAGTATGCGCTGAACCGGAAGAACACAGACAGGATTAGTGATGACTGGAAAGCCTGGCTGTATCAATCAAGACGCCTGGCATTCGCCTCATCTACCAGATCTGCCTCGATTTGCGCCGATGAACGATAGTACCCATCAGCCCCAGGCCGGCCAGCAGCATGGCGTAGGTTTCAGGTTCGGGTACCACGCCTGCCACCAAGGTGCCAGTAACGCCATACTTATCCAGGAGATGCGGATTGGCGATATCCTGCGCCAGATAATCCGATCCTCCCACGAACACCGAATAATCACCTGCGGCCAGATTCATGAAAGTGTGCGAAACCTTGCCATCGGCTACACCGTCGAATCCGGGGATCGTTCCTGTTCCGTCGTAAGCATGGCCAACATATTTAAAAAAGCTCAGGGCAGCAGGTAAATCTTTTACCGGATCGGGCGCATTGCCGATTTTCCAGTCATTCAATGCTCTGAATGAACCTTCGGTGTCAGCGGGCCGGTATGCCTTTGAGATATCCGAAGAATCGTAATCCGCTCCGATCGGTGCAACATGCGCAAGCCCCTGATAGAGCGAAAAACCGGGGGTCAATCCATCGAGCACGGGAGCAGCACCCCCTGCTGCGGTGTAAACCTGGCTAGCGAACGAGAGCGTCACATCTGTCGGACTCAGTAAAGTAAACCGGTAAGCCAGTGTTTTATGCGCATCGCCGTAGTCTGCATCCGTGCCGTCGATCCAGCCGTAATTACCGGTAACTGCCTGATTTGATATGCTGGAAATAGCGTAAGTATTATCGAAAGCACCGAAGTTGCGGCCGGTATAGCCGACATGAGCTAATGCCGGCAAGGAAGTCATGCCAGCAAGGAAAAGTGCATATCTGAGGTTTTTTTTCATATGTAGTCCCTGTTTATGAATGATATTAAATGTCATTAGGATCGGCATGCCCGTTGGCGGAACCGATGCGACTGAGTATTCATTATCCATATCAATAAATCAATGTGGCATATTGCCGCATGTGGCAAATTGCCGCAGGCCAATAAAGGCGCGGCAATATGAGCTATCCAGCGTGAACGTACTGCATTCCATGACGGCCCCGGTTTATCCCAAAGGTTATTATTTCTCCAGACATATACGGGTACAACAGCCGCGTTAACTGGGTTTACGACGCTATGGCAGGGCAGCCATCTGGCGCCAAAACCTGGGTGTGGCGATACAAGGCAGCACGGCGATCGACGCCTACCTGATCAATGACAACTGGAGCATTCCTGAGCACCGGCATACTCGACCTTGGCGATGGTGCCTGGGGCGGTGTGTCGTGGTCTTCGCCAGATGGCAGCGTGGCGACGGTGAGACGCACTCGACGCCCGTGGTCTACAAGTGGTCGCTACACGGATGGATGGTGTTCTGCTGGGGGGAGAATACGCGCCTGCGCGCGTGGAAGGTGAATGCAAACCTTACCCTGACTTTCCTGGCATCGAGCGACGAAACAGCATCGCCGAATACGGGAGGTTTGGGCGGGATGCCGAGCGGCATGATCAGTCTGTCAGCCAACGGTTCGACACCGGCGCCCAAAGACGTTGCTTCGATACTGATGCGTATGATCTGAGCGCTGCAACCGGCTCACGTGGCAATATTGTCCATATAAGCGCGCACCAGCTTGTGATAATGGCGATCTTCCATCAGGAAGGAATCATGTCCATGGCTGGAGGTGATTTCCGCATAGCTGACATTCAGCTCGTTATCCAGCAACGCCCTGACAATAGCGCGGGAGCGCTCTGGCGAAAAACGCCAGTCAGTAGTAAATGACAGCACCAGGAAATTTGCCTTGGCAGCGCGAAATGCCGCACTCAAATCGTTATTGTGCTGGTGCGCCGGGTCAAAATAATCCAGCGCCTTGGTCATTAGCAAATAGGTGTTTGCATCGAACTGATCGGCGAATTTATCCCCTTGATAGCGAAGATAGGATTCTATTTCGAATTCCACGTCAAAACCGAATGCAAGCGCCCCGTTACGCAACTCACGTCCGAATTTCGCGGCCATGGCGTCATCCGATAAGTAAGTAATATGCCCCAGCATGCGCGCGAGCCGCAGACCCCGCCGCGGCACTACGCCATGGGAATAGTAATCCCCGCCGTGAAAATCCTGATCGGTGATGATGGCTTGGCGCGCCACATCGTTAAAAGCGATGTTTTGCGCAGTCAGTTTTGCTGCAGCGGCAATAATCAAGGCGTGCCGCACCCTATCCGGAAAATCAAGCGTCCATTGCAACGCCTGCATCCCGCCGAGGCTGCCGCCTGCCACTGCGGCGAACTGATCAATGCCGAGGTGGTCTGCCAATCGCACCTGTGTTCTTACCCAATCTTCCACTGTCACTAACGGAAAATTCGCGCCATAACATTTACCGGTCTTTGCATTGATGCTGGCGGGTCCGGTAGAACCATGACAGCCCCCAAGATTGTTGACCCCGACTACGAAAAACTTGTCCGTATCGATGGACTTACCCGCACCGATCATATTATTCCACCAACCACCGCTCTTGGGATTGTCCGCGTAAACACCCGCGAGATGATGATTACCGGAAAGCGCATGGCAAACCAGGACTGCGTTGGATCTGGCTGCGTTGAGTTGGCCGTAGGTTTCATAAACCAGCTCGTAATTCTCGAGCACGGGTCCGCTTTTTAAATGCAGAGGTGTGTCGAAACGCGCGGTTTGCGGGGCGACGATGCCAATCGAATCGGAATCTTGCATTAACGTGAAAGGATCGTCAGCAGAATTTTTTAGGGCTAACAGTCTGCAGGTGCATATTCCGGGCACGCCAGGTAGAATAAATAAGACCGACATTGATTTCCTGCATCGCACGGCTAAAAACTCAGCATGACCCAGAAGGTTAACAGAGGACATGTATTAACACTATCGGTAGCTGACAGTGACGGTCAGCATGCTCCGCGTCGCAGGAGCATGCCTTCCATTCCACAAAAACGTTTCCATACATATAGTCCCATCTTTTGCGCCAGCCTATTTCATGTGGCTGCTAAGCCAGTTTATTGGCCGGTTCAAGTTGACCGGTCTAAATCTTTTGCAGGTATAAATCAGCTGTTCAGCTTTGTCAATAACCCGTGAATTCTCTCCGGATCATCGGCTTTAAGTATTTTTTGCGCAAGCGGTATGATATCAGGCAGATTACTTCTCAATACCTCTCGTTTCACGGTCAGCAGTTGCGCCGGGTGCATGGAAAACGTCCGTAGCCCAAAACCGAGCAGAAGCCGGGTAAATACGATGTCTCCCGCGATCTCGCCACAGATTGCCACGGGTATTCCGGTTCGGTTGGCGGTACGTATGATGTGAGCCACCAACCGCAGTACTGCAGGGTGTAGCGAGTCGTAGAGGTGTGCGACAGAATCATCGGCACGGTCTATGGCTAGCGTGTACTGAATCAAATCGTTGGTCCCGATGGACAAGAAATCCAGCTTGCGCATAAAAACATCGAGGCATAGCGCTGCGGCGGGAATCTCTATCATACCGCCTATTTGTATTTTCTCGTCGAAGGGAATTTTTTCCATGCGCAAGCTTTGCTTGGCGTTTTCAAGCAAATGCAAGGTCTGAGCAATTTCCGAAACGCTGGAGAGCATCGGCACCAGAATACGAATCTGGCCATAACGGGAAGCGCGTAGAATCGCACGCAACTGCGTATTGAACATTTGAGGTTCAGCTAGACTTAGGCGAATGGCGCGCAACCCCAACGCCGGATTGGCAGCTACGCGCTTTGCATTGTCAAGATTCTTGTCGGCGCCCAAATCAAACGTACGTATCGTTACCGGCATTCCCCGCATTTTTCGCGCCACGGTACGATAAGCTTCGAACTGTTCGTCCTCGCCGGGCAAACTATCGCGATTGAGGAACAGGAATTCACTGCGAAACAGGCCAACACCTGTGGCTCCATTTTCCTTTACCTGTTCGACATCTTGAGGTAGTTCTATATTGGCTTGCAATTCCACCGCTGTACCATCAAGGGTCGTGGCAGGCGTCGTCTTGATGCGCTTCAGCTTCTGTTTTTCCAGTTCCAGTTCGTTCTGGCGAAGCCGGTATTCCGTCAGCACATGCTCGTCAGGACCCACTATCACCACACCCTGAGCGCCATCCACGATCAGAACATCATTGTCGCGGATCAACCCGCGTGCGTGATGAAGTGGAACGATAGAAGGAATGTTGAGGCTGCGCGCCACAATAGCCGTGTGCGAAGTCAAGCCGCCGAGGTCGGTCAGGAATGCGGTAAAACGGTGCTGCTTGTACTGAATCACATCAGCGGGGCTTAGATCATGGGCAACCAGAATGCTGTCGCCATCATGCTTCAATGGCGCCGGAACGTAACCCGGATGCCCCAGCAAGGTTTTCAGCACGCGTTCGACCACCTGGATCACATCGGTCTTGCGTTCGCGCAGATAAGGATCTTCAATCTCTTCAAACTGCGCCATTAATACACCCATTTGCTGGGTAATAGCCCACTCGGCATTGCACTGGTTCTGGGCAATATAAGTTTTAGCAGCAGTGGAGAGGTGGGATCGTCCAGAATCATCCGGTGCAATTCAAGAAATGCGCCGTATTCCGGGGCGGCGGGGCCGTTGACCACGGAAGCATTCAGCGCTTCAAGCTCTTCACGGACACCATTGAAAGCGATGTCGAGCCGGGATATTTCATTGCTGACTTGATCCTCCGGCACGATGTGATGCGCCACCTCCAGTGCGGCGTGCGAAGCGAGATACGCATGTCCTATGGCGATGCCGCTGGAAACGCCCACGCCGTGCAGCACAAAGCTCATTCGCTTTCCCCGAAACCATCCTCGATCAAATTTACCAGCGCCTGCATGGCCTCGGCCTCATCCGCACCTGTTGTTTCAATGCCCAGGATGACACCTTGATTCGCAGCGAGCATCATCACGCCCATAATGCTTTTCGCATTAACTTTACGACTGTCCCGCGATAGCCAGACCTCGCTGCGATATCGAGAAGCCAACTGTGTGAGCTTCGCGGAAGCACGCGCATGAAGGCCCAATTTGTTCAGGATTTTAACCTCCTGGTATTGCATTATGTTGGCCCTGAATCAATACGCATGACGCCTTCTCTGCCGCCGGATAGCGCTTTCTCCGCTACGGTTGAAAGTGGTTCATTGCGATAGGTAAGCGCTCGTATCAGCATCGGCAGATTGACCCCGGCAAGGCATTCCACACTGCCGGGTTTAACGAGTCGGCTGGCGATATTGCATGGCGTTGCACCGCAGATATCGCTCAACACCAGCACACCATCACCGCGATCAAGTTGTTTCACCAATTCCAGCGCTTTGGCATGACGACGTCGGGGTCATCCTGAACGGTAATACTCAGGTATGTCAACTGCTGGATTTTTGACCCATGACGTGGTTAACGCAATGGATAAGACTGTCACCCAGATTGCCGTGAGAGATAATTAAAATTCC
>CAWKMH010000010.1:0-11642 GCA_963850515.1 uncultured beta proteobacterium | reverse complement strand
AATAGGTATAGAGCTTGCCGTTGGCACTGGTCTGGGTCTGCACCCGGCTCAGCGTGTCATAGACATTGGTAACGGCAGCAATGGCCGGGTTGCTGGGATAATAGAACTGGGTCAACCGGCCAGGCAGGTCGTACGGGAAGGTAGTGGCCTTGGCAGTGGCGTCGGTGAAGGTCTGGAGATTGCCGCTGCCGTCGAGGATCTATGCCTGATAATTTTTGAAGTGAAACTCAACTGCTACAGAGGATGCGAAGCATCCATACGGTTATGCAGGATGCGAATGATGGCTATGCTGTAAGGTGTGACCTTAAAGTAAATCAAGTATCGCTCAACCTGTAACGGCGATAGCCTGGAAGGAAGGTTTTGAGTAACCTAAAATTACGCGACTATTTTTGCAGCCATGTGCACGCTACTCCATACTGGAATTCTTCGCCAAGACCTTTTTCGACAGCGCGGGTCGTTGCGCTGGATTGCGTGCAATCACTTTGGGCTGACCCAGCCACATCTGTGTTTTTAAGACGTTCCAGCGTTTACTATAACCATCGAGCCAACAAACTCGCGCCAAATTCTTTTATGCGCGTAATAATCGGACGCTGCCGCCATTTTTCCAATGTGACAAGTCGGGAGGATTTAATATCTGCGTCGAACAGCGCTTTCATTTGTGCGCCAAACTCTTGACCAAGGATAACCGCATTAATTTCCTGGTTGTGCTCCAGGCTGAGCCAGTCAAGATTGGTCGAGCCTATGGTGGACCAGACACCATCGATCAGCGCGGTCTTGGCGTGCAATAAAGCGCCCTCCCGCTCGTAAATCTTCACGCCGGCACTCAACAGTTCGTTGTAGAAGGCATGCGAGGCGTAAAAAACCAGGTTGGAATCGGTTTTGTTCGGTAACAGCAACCGCACGTCAACGCCGCGCTGCGCTGCATCCTTCAATGCAGCCAGTAACCTCAGGTCAGGCACAAAATAAGCGGTAGTGACATATGCATAGGTTTCAGCGCTGTTTATGGCGGATAGCAGCGTAACGTAGATGAGACTGTAAGACTCATCGGGGGAGCTGCCGATGGCGCGCATTACTTCGTTACCCCTCCTGTCTATCCGTGGAAAAAAGGATTTCGACGCTAGCGGCTTACCCTTCTGTTTTTCCCAGGTCGCCAGAAATAATTTCTGGAAATCACTGACGACGGGTCCTTCGATACGGAGATGCGTATCGCGCCATGGTTGGGTATCCTTGGTACGCGATTTTGACCTGAATGATCCGCTGGAATATACGCTGCTAATATTGACGCCACCTACAAAGGCAATCTGGCCGTCAACCACGAGCAGCTTCCGATGATCACGGCCCAATTCCAGTTTCTTGCGAAGTGTCAATGGATTGACAGGATTGAATTCCAGCACGTTAATGCCGCTGTCCACCAATGGCTTAAAGAATTCTTCAGGAGTAGCGCCCGATCCTATACTGTCGTAAATTAAGTTGACTTGTACGCCCTGTTTTTGCTTTTCGATCAATGCAGCGGCGAAGCGGCGGCCAACCTCGTCGTCTTCGATGCTATAGGTTTCCATGTTGATATGATGCTTCGCACCCTGTATTGCCGCAAACATCGATTTGTAGGTGGTGGGCCCGTCAACCAACAGCTTCACATTATTGCCCGTCATCAGCGGGTTTCCCGAGAGCTGCTCTGCCTGGGCAAGGTGCCTGGTAAAGATATTGGTTTCAGGGCTACCGTTTTTGAGATTGGCCAGGACTGTCTTACTTTCCTGGATAGAGAGCGCACCGCGTGCGCCATCGACTTGCACCGGACGGTTTGCATGTGCCGTTTTATCCGGAACTGAAAGGGAGCCGCAACCAGCCAGCACCATGATCATGCAAAGACTCACTGCACATTTCGGAGCTGTCATGATTGTGCTTTCTCAGGTTTGCGATACAAACGGCCGGGTTTTGTGGGGTTGGCGATTTTCACCAAATCAACAATTTTGGGAGTGATGCTTCTCTTGCTCATGGACAATTTAGCCTAAACAATTTAGCTTGTGAAGGGCACGTAGCAAGAATCGTTCCAAAGTATATTAATCAAATGGTTATCGGTAAGAACCAGAGTGACGTGTGAAGTTCCTCGACACCTGACTAAAGATTCAGATATCGCATGGCATTTCATTCGCCTCGTCTGTTCCGGTATGAGGTATGAGGCTATGAAATTTAAAGCTGAAGGTTTGACCGTGCTGCGTCTTGACTGAGATGGATAGACCATTAATTCGTCTTGAGCGGCCATGAAAGTCACTGGATAGGTATCCGCTTCCATTTGTGCCGCTCTCCGTCTGGGCACAGTTCCTGCTTTGAAATATATCAAGCGGCGGCAGACGTGCGCCAATGCTGGTTATTGCACCGTACGAAATCCGGCATGTGCTGATTTTCAGTACAGTCGATTACGGCAGACGTTTCCTCTTCGCATTCATGGTTTATAATTCACCCACATCTCTTCCAGATAGTTTATTCAGTCCCTCGCTAACTCACCTCACCAGTTATCTGTAATCCTGGGGTTCAGCTTGAGGATACCGTAAAGTTTCCTAAGTACAGACCGAACATCCGCATTGTCCTTAAGGAGACCGGATGCATCTGATAATAACGTTTGCGGTTAACGGAACAGCGCTATTCCGGCTGTTCCTCCGCATTATTTTATGAACTGGCCCACATACCTGCCTTTCTGGCCGCTTGAATTCGGCCCCGCTCTCTGGCTTGCGCTGACGCTGGTTGCCGCCGTACTTGTGGGTGAAGCACTGGTGCGCCACCTGCGGTTGCCGCGTATCGTAGGCTATATCGGCATCGGCGCACTGCTGGGTCCTGGCGGCCTGGGCTTTATCCCGCCATTGCCCGCCACAGAATGGCGGCTGGTAGTTGATCTGGCGTTAGGTATTCTCCTGTTCGAGCTGGGCAGCAAGGTAAATCTGCGCTGGCTGAAAGCCAATCCCTGGATTGCCGGCACAAGCCTGCTTGAATCCACCGCCACATTCGCCGTTGTTTTCTCGATGCTGGCCTGGTTTGGTGTTGCCAATATTGCCGCCGTGGTTGTCGCTTCCATTGCAATTGCCACCTCACCCGCCATTGTGATACGCATAGTCACCGAATCGCGCGCTCAGGGTCAGGTGACCGACCGGCTTCTGCTGATGACCGCGCTCAATTGTATTTATGCTGTTATCTTCCACAAGCTGGCAGTCGCCGGCATGCATGGCCAGGCCGGCACCAGCGTCATCCATACGATATTGGCGCCGCTTTATCTCCTTGGGGGGTCCGCGCTACTGGCCTGGTTGTTCGGCATTACCTTTGAGCGAATCCATCATTATCTCGGGCAGCATGAGGAAACTTTTTCTTTCGTCCTGTTCGGCATGATTGCGTTTGCGACGATCATGGCGTCGACACTCAAGCTCAGCCCGATCCTCGTTCTGCTGGCTGCCGGCCTCATAACGCGATACCGGCGGCAGCGCCCGCGGACTTTCCCTCCGCACTTCGGTTCCGCCGGCGCCGTTCTGGTCGTGTTGATGTTTATCGCTAACGGCCTTGCGGCCGACCTCAGCGGGTTACGCGACAGTTTTCTGCTGGTCTTGCTGCTTATCACGGCACGCGCAACAGCCAAGCTGCTGGCGGTACTGGCATTGGCACATTACAGCGGCATCAGCCTGCGCCAGGCCATGGCCCTGGGGATTGCCCTTATACCCATGTCGAGTGTTGCGCTGCTTCTTACATTGGATACGGCGGTGGATTTCCCCATGTTCGGTTCAGGGTTGGGGCTGGTACTGATGAGTTGCATCGTGATACTTGAGCTTGGGGGCCCCATTCTGGTCCAGATGGCCCTGCGAATGGCCGGGGAAACACCGGAGAAAAAAACATGAGCCTGATGCCCTTCGCGCCCTCCAGACCCTTGAGCATCGGTGTGGAGCTGGAGCTGCAACTACTCAGCTGTAATGACTATAACCTGGCGTCTTCCGCTCCCGATATATTGCGCCGGGTTGAGAAACGTGCGCATCCCGGCGAAATAAAACCGGAAATGACTCGCAGCATGATCGAGATCAATACGTCGGTGCAACAGGAATATACCGGGCTGGTCGCGGAGCTGCATGCCTTGCGCGACGTTGTATCCGAGGCGGGCCGCTTTCTCAACGTCGCGGTTGCGGGTGGCGGCACACACCCGTTCCAGCACTGGAGCGAGCAGAAGATTTTTGATGCGCCGCGCTTCCATCATCTGTCCGAACTGTACGGCTATCTGGCCAAACAATTCACCATATTCGGGCAGCATGTCCACATCGGTTGCCCCGGGCCGGACGAAGCGCTTCATCTGATGCATATGCTGTCGCGCTACGTCCCGCATTTTATCGCACTGTCGGCCAGTTCTCCGTTCGTGCAGGGGCACGATACCGGGTTCGCCTCGGCACGCCTGAATTCGGTATTTTCCTTCCCGTTGAGTGGGCGGGCTCCTTTCGTACTGCGCTGGGATGAATTCGAACAATTTTTCGGCAAGATGACCGGCACCGGCGTGGTCGAATCAATGAAGGATTTTTACTGGGATATCCGCCCCAAGCCAGAGTTCGGCACTATCGAGGTGAGGGTGTGCGATACGCCTCTTACCGTTGAAATTGCCGCTGCCATTGCCTGCTATATTCAGGCGATGTCCCGTTACATCATGGTGGAGCAGCGCACGCCCCGGAAGAGGACGATTATCTGGTTTATACATTCAACCGCTTCCAGGCCTGCCGTTTTGGACTTGAAGGTGTTTTTATCGATCCGCGTACCCATGAGCAGCGCAGCATTCGTGAAGATATTACCGATATGCTGGCGCGCATTGCGGACCATGCCCGGGAATTGCACGCGGTGGAAGCAATGGACCGTGTTCGCGAGATATTACGAGCAGGCAATGGCACAAGCTGGTTGCGCCGGACCTATGCGCGGGAACATTACCTTGCCGATGTCATGCAGCTGCAGGCCGAGTTGTGGATGGGAAAGTAATTTTTTAGCGTGAGGCGCCAGATACGGCTATTGTTAAGTATAAAGAATACTGGCTGAACGTTAAAATAGCGGTTGATTTCAGGCAGGGTGCAAAGAAGGCAAATATATATTTATATGTGGCGAAGAACACAGCAGGAATGCGGCAATCTAATTATTCTTGATATTCCTTTATGTACCCTACCCAGACTCTAAATGACGCGCCCGTTACTTATCGGATTGTCACCGCGTATCCTGCATCAGCCGCCTGCGGAATTAGGCTTCCGCAATAAAACCCTGCAATACCTTGAGCAAAGCGTCGCCCACTGGATCATGCGTCGCCGTGCCCTGGCGTTCATGCTACCCGCCATAGAAACCGGCGGCGTCGAACGCTCCAGCGTGCGCATCAGCGACTATGTCAAGGAAATAGATGGACTGGTGCTGCAAGGGGGGGCGGACGTCAGTCCAATTTCATACGGCGAAACGCCGGTACGGCCCGAATGGTCGGGAGATCGGGTGCGCGACCTTTATGAAATGGAGCTCTTTTGGGAATGTGTTGTACAGGGAAAACCCGTCCTGGGCATTTGCCGCGGGCTACAGCTTATCAACGTGGCATTGGGCGGAAGCCTTTATCAGGATATCGCCACCGAGCACCCAAACGCTATCTCACATGTCGACCAGACCCTGTATGATCAGCATCGCCATCCGGTTCTGATCGAGGAAAACTCCCGATTGGCAAAGCTGTACGGTGAGGGTTATCAACATTTTGTTAACAGCATCCATCACCAGGCGATCAAGCGGCTGGGACGGGACTCGGAGGTCGAGGCAGTCTCCAGCGATGGCATTATCGAGGCAATACGCATGCGTGGTGCATGCTATGTGACCGGGTTTCAATGGCATCCCGAGTTTCATGGCGGCGCCAGCGAACTGCTCGACTCGGGACCCATACTGGATGATTTTCTCGCCGCCGCTGAAAAGCAGCGCAGGTAAATCGGGTGCCCCATGCCTTTGCACGCTCACACGCGGTAGGTCGGGCTCTGCGACGATCGGAGAATGATATCGAGGTAGGTCGGGCTCTGCCCGACGATCAAAGAAACGATGTCGGGCGGAGCCCGACCTACATTATTACTCCGGCTGAAAATTCGTGCCAGGGATAGGTCGACCTACGCCCGACATCATGCATTGAATCGCGTGGCCGGCTGCTTTCTACTTGCCGCTGCTTAAAACAGCGGTGCAGTAAATCGGTTCCCTAGACCTGTACGGTCTGCTCGGCAATAAACGCCTTGATGGCATCGGCGTCGGCATTCATCACGACATATCGCTGCGGCATGCTTTCAATATTTTCATACCCCGCCGGACGCGCCGGCTCCTGTCCGATGGCCTCGATAATGCTCTCGGAAAATTTGACGGGCAGTGCGGTTTCCAGGCAGATCAGGGGCACCCCGGTTTCGCGGTGTTCCAGTCCCACCTTCAAACCGTCCGCGGTATGCGGGTCCACCAGCATGCCATATTGTTCATATGTTTTGCGGATGGTCGCGATGCGGGCCGCATGATTACTGGTTCCCGACACAAGACCGAAGTTCTTCACTTTCTCCCATAACGGTGTAGCGGCGAGATCGAAAGCGCCGCCCTGGTCCACTGACCGCCATAGTTCCTTCACCCTGGACGCATCCCGTTCTGTCAGGTCAAAAATGAAACGCTCGAAGTTGGATGCCTTGGAAATATCCATCGAGGGGCTGCTGGTCTGCTGCGTCTCTCCCGTGGCGCGGGGCCGATAGCACCCCGTCCTGAAGAATTCATCCAGTACGTCATTTTCATTGGTGGCAAGTATCAATTTTCTGATGGGCAGGCCCATCATCCGCGCAACATGGCCTGCACAGATATTACCAAAGTTCCCCGATGGCACGGCAAACGACACCTGCTCGCTATTCGAACGGGTAGCCGCGAAATACCCTTTGAAATAATAGATGATCTGCGCGGCGATCCGCGCCCAGTTTATCGAATTGACGGTGCCGATGCGGTATCTTTGCTTGAACACGGAGTCGTTGCTGACCGACTTGACGATGTCCTGGCAATCATCGAATACGCCGCGAACGGCGATATTGAAAATATTCGGATCTTGCAGCGAAAACATTTGCGCGGTCTGGAACTGGCTCATCTTCCCTTGCGGGGAAAGCATGAATACGCGAACGCTGCGCTTGCCGCGCATGGCATATTCCGCGCTGGGGCCCGTATCGCCGGAAGTTGCGCCGAGAATATTCAGACGTTCTCCGGTTTTCGCCAGAACGTACTCGAACAAGTTGCCCAGCAATTGCAGGGCAATATCCTTGAACGCCAGAGTCGGCCCGTTCGACAATCGCAGAATGTGCAGCCCTGGTTCCAGCGTCGCAAGGGGCGTGATCTCCTCACTCTGAAACACTTCAGCGGTATAAGTCCGCGTAATGATGTCGCGCAGATCGGCGGCAGGAATATCGTCTGCAAAACGTGAAATTATCTCGAACGCGAGTTCCTGATAATTCAGGGTCGCGCAATCTTTCCAGCTCGGCGGCATCGAACTTCGGGTAGGTTTCAGGCATCACCAACCCACCGTCAGGCGCAAGCCCACCCAGGAGAATCATGGAAAATTTTTTTGGCGGCATGCCACCGCGAGTAGAAATATAACGCATTATTTTCACCACAACAGGATACTGGAACGACTCTCACATATCACTTATGCCACGCCAGCCACGGCACGAGGCATCGTGCCCGCACGCCCGGCTTACCAACTTGCCGCTGTTGATTGCCGGTATCGTGCGTTTCTGGAAGCACCAAGGATGGTCCCGGATTACTTGCTGCTTAAATTTTCCAGCCGGATACGCGTCACCTTACCGGTCGTCAGGGGCAGTTTTTTTATTTTCGCGATCGCGGCATTAATGTTTTTTTCAATCGCCAAGTGGGTGAGCATGATGATATCCACCTGATCTTCACCCTCGCTGGGTTCTTTCTGCACCATTGCGTCGATGGAAATGCCCAGATCGGCGAGTACGCGGGTGATGTCAGCCAGCGCCCCGGGTTTATCCATCACTCGCAAGCGAAGGTAGTATGAAGTCTCCACCTCGTCCATCGTCAGGATGGGGGTATCCGAAAGCAGGTCGGGCTGGAAAGCGAGATGAGGAACACGATGTTTAGGATCGGCGGTATGCATGCGGGTCACATCCACCAGATCCGCCACCACCGAACTGGCGGTAGGCTCAGCGCCCGCACCCGCGCCGTAATACAAGGTAGCGCCTACCGCATCGCCTTTCACTACGATCGCGTTCATGACACCCTCCACATTGGCTATCAACCGCCGCGCAGGAATCAGCGTTGGATGAACGCGCAGCTCGATCCCCTTGGGTGTGCGCCGTGTAATGCCCAGCAGCTTGATGCGATAGCCCAGTTCCTCCGCATAGCGAATATCTTCGCGGGTCAATTTTGTGATGCCTTCGGTGTAAACCTTGTCGAACTGCATGGGAATCCCGAACGCAATAGCCGCCATGATGGTGAGCTTGTGCGCGGCATCGATACCTTCGATGTCAAACGTGGGATCGGCCTCGGCATAGCCCAGTTTTTGCGCCTGCTTCAGCACGGTATCGAATGTCAGCCCTTTTTCGCGCATTTCGGACAGGATGAAATTACTCGTGCCGTTGATGATGCCGGCAATCCATTCGATACGATTCGCAGTCAGTCCCTCACGCAATGCCTTGATAATGGGTATGCCCCCGGCTACGGCCGCTTCGAACGCAACCATCACGCCTTTTCTCTGGGCTGCCGCGAAAATTTCGGTGCCATGCGAAGCCAGCAGCGCCTTGTTGGCGGTAATGACATGCTTGCCGTTCTCGATAGCCTTCAGTGTCAATTCCTTCGCAATGGTGTAGCCGCCGATCAGTTCGACGACGATATCGATGTCCGGATTCGTTACGACCTCATTCGCATCGGCGGTAACCACGACGTCATTGCCCGCGATATTGCGCGCTTTCTCCAGGTCGCGATCGGCGATCATGCGGATGACGATGCCGCGCCCGGCACGACGCGTGATTTCCTCCTGATTGCGTTTGAGCACCGCAAAAGTGCCGCCGCCGACAGTGCCGATACCTAGCAGGCCTACATTGATGGGTTTCATATTTAGCGCATTAAAAATAAAGTTGGCGGATGGGCGGGTATTTCGGATATACAGTCGGGTTTATCCCTCCCGCTGCGTTTTTACTGTTTTTTCAGGCTAAGCTTAGGTTCGGCATCGCTTGCGATACCGTTCAAGGAAATTCGCTATGCGGCCGATTGCTTCGGTAAGGTCATCGCTGTTGGGCAAAAAAACCACGCGAAAGTGATCGGTGGATGGCCAGTTGAAGCCGCTGCCCTGCACCAGCAGCACCTTCTCTTCCAGCAGCAGATCCAGCGCAAACTGCTCGTCGTCCTCGATCGGATACATTTCCGGATCCAGGCGCGGGAATAAATACATCGCGGCCTGTGGCTTGTAGCACGTAACGCCGGGAATATCGGTCAGCAATTTCCAGGCGAGATCACGCTGCCGCATGAGCCGCCCTGTCGGCATCACCAGGTCCTTGATGCTCTGATAGCCGCCAAGCGCGGTCTGAATGCCGAATTGCGAGGGAACGTTTGCGCACAGGCGCATGGAAGCAAGCATGGTCAGCCCTGACATATAATCGCGGGCAAATTGTTTTGTTCCCGAAACCACCGCCCAGCCGGAGCGAAACCCCGCGGCACGATAATTCTTGGACAAGCCATTCAGGGTTACAAATAGAATGTCGTCCGCCAGCGAGGCTATCGAAGTGTGCGTGGCGCCATCGTACAGCACTTTATCGTAAATTTCATCCGCATAAATGATGAGCTGATGCTGGCGCGCGATCTCGATGATTTCACGCAATACGTCATCCGGATAAAGCGCGCCGGTAGGATTATTGGGATTAATGACAACGATGGCGCGGGTGTTCGGCGTAATTTTCGAACGCATATCGTCCAGGTCCGGCAGCCATCCGGATTGCTCATCGCACACATAATGCCGCGCCGTGCCACCGGCCAACACCACCGCCGCGGTCCACAACGGATAGTCGGGAGAGGGGATCAGCACCTCGTCGCCGGTATTCAACAGCGCCTGCATCGCCATCACGATCAACTCGGAAACGCCGTTGCCGATGTAAATATCCTCCATCCGCACGTCCTGAATGCGCTTTTCCTGCGTGTAATGCATGATCGCCTTGCGTGCGGCGAACAAGCCTTTCGAGTCGCAGTAGCCGGACGCGGCGGAGAGGTTATGAATGACATCCTGCAGAATCTCCTCCGGCGCATCAAAACCGAATGATGCCGGATTGCCGATATTGAGCTTGATGATGTAATGCCCTTCCTCTTCCATTTGTCTTGAACGGTCGAGCACCGGCCCGCGGATGTCATAACATACATTCGCCAGCTTGCTGGATTTCAGGATGGGTCGCATGAATGGAAAAGACCTGATTGGCAATAGCGCTGGTAAGCGCCGGTAGAAGATAACCTAATGGTGGAGGATTTGAAATTCAAAGCTTTGCGGTTTCCATCGCAGGCACGGAAAAAATCCTCGCCCTGCGTTGTTCCCCTTAATTGACACAAAAACTTTATCAAGGCGCAAAAAAGATGTAATGTTACCCGACACGCCAACCTGCCGCAAATGGAGCCTTACGTGAAGTTGCATCTTTCCGTGTTTTCCGAACAAAATATGTTCACCGGCTACGGGGCCGGATACGTCATGGTCAATAAGACGCGTTATGAGCAAAGCCTGATCGTATTGCCCGATCGCCTGATTGAAAATTGGGACGCCAAAACCTTTGAACAGCTCACGGCCGAGCACTTCGAATTCGTGCTCTCCCTGCAACCTGAAATGGTATTGTTCGGGACGGGAGCCACCCTGCGCTTTCCTCATCCGACACTGACGAGAACACTGATCGAGTCACGCATCGGCGTCGAGGTAATGGATACCGCCGCCGCATGCCGCACCTACAATATACTGACAGCCGAAGGACGGCGTGTAGCGGCGGCGCTGCTTATATAGAACTTCTGATCAGTTTCTTCGGGAAGTGTTCGGATAGAAATCATTTGCAGACGTCTTACAGGATGATGAAGGCCGGAAGCTTCAACCGATTGTCATTCATCCTTGATGGGTTGCGCTACTGATTAAAGAAACGATGTCGGGCGGAGCCCGATCTACCTCCGTCACAAATTTTCTGGGTCGGATGAGCGCAGCATGAGCCGACGAAGGCGCGCAAACAGCAGAGCGCGTTCGCCATCCATGAAGACGACGGTGGATTGAAAAGGCATCACCATCGCATTGAACATTATATGAATGGAAGTAGGTCGGGCTCTGCCCGACATCATTTCTTCGATCGTCGGGCAGAGCCCGACCTACCGCACTCATCCCTGCTTTCTTGTGGTATCACAGACCGGTTACATCGAGCGCCAATATTGCGTGGGCCGCAAGGGTATCGCGAATATTATTTGATAACTCCCTGAACCTTTGAAGGGATGGAAAGCTCATTTTGCACCCGCTCGCGCCATTTTTCGATCCATCCCGGCAGATCGGCGGCCAGCATAGGTCGCGACATGAACGTCCCCTGGGCCAGATCGCATCCCGTGCGGCGCAGAAGATCCCAATCGTTCCGGTCTTCGACCCC
>CAWKMH010000009.1:0-22530 GCA_963850515.1 uncultured beta proteobacterium | reverse complement strand
CGGGGGTGCCGCCTGATTTCTAAATCCTTGATTCGCTCAGTGTGAGGTCAGAAAAAACATTCCAGTGTCGCAACAATTTACATGTCAACACCACCCATGATTTCTGAAAAGCGAAAACACTGATATCTAAAGGGTCTTGTGACACTGGCACAGAAAATGCTTAAGTTTAGCTATACACCTTATTGGTGACTTCGGAGGTACTATGAAAAATTTGAGTATAACTCTTTCAGTAGCGGTGCTGCTGACAGGACCATTAACAGCAAACGCATCGCTGA
Source organism: uncultured beta proteobacterium (assembly GCA_963850515.1). GTDB lineage: Bacteria > Pseudomonadota > Gammaproteobacteria > Burkholderiales > Nitrosomonadaceae > Nitrosospira. The sequence continues at coordinate 22,255 of CAWKMH010000009.1, read as the reverse complement.
TCGGCCCCACGTCCTACCTTTCCTCTTCCGATAGCCCCTTCATCGGCACTTTTTTCAACTATTTCCATCTTGAAAACTTCGAGGACGGCCTACTCAATACGCCAGGTGTTTCGGCATCAAGCGGGATGGTTTTATCGGCTGCCGGGCTGACCGATTCGGTTGATGGCGATGACGGCGCGATTGACGGATATGGCACCGCCGGCCATTCCTGGTATTCCACAACTTCGAGCATGACCTTTACGTTCAGTGCGAGCGAACTTGGCGTATTGCCCACACATGCCGGCCTGGTGTGGACCGATGTAGGGTTTGCCAGTCAGCAAAACGGCTTTGATAGCATTATCTTCGAGGCTTTTGATGGCGCCAATAACTCGCTCGGCATCATTGGGCCCTCCGCGGTGGGCGATGGCTTGTTCGGAGGCCAAACAGCAGAGGATCGTTTTTTTGGCGTTACCAGCATGGGCGGAATTGGCTCGATACGCATTACTTCGTCATACAGTACTGATTGGGAAATGGATCACCTTCAATACGGTTTCGCGCCACTCACGCAAACTGGTGCTGTTCCTGAACCTGCCACGCTGGCCCTTCTTGCTGTCGGTATCGCCAGTATCGGATTCGCACGGCGCCGTGGACGCCGGTAATTTTCGCACATGGCTATACCAGTATACCGGGTGAAATGACGCCCTTGACGCGTGAATACCGGCTGCGCCTTCCAAGTGATCGGAAGGCGTTGTTTTCGCAGGGTTAGAGGTTGCGGTTAACGGAGTTGTTCGTCGTCGACGTCGTCGACGGTTTGGGGCGCCAGAAATGGATCAAGCCACCGGCAAGTCCCGCTATACCTAAACCAGAATCAGAAATCCCATCCCCATGCCTGTACCCGTATTGACAAAATCTCCCGCTCTTCTTACATCAAAGGGGATGCTGACCAGATTGGCAACATTGCCGCTGCCGTCATCGCCCAACAGTAGCACCTCGTACTTGGCAAGCGGTTCCAGGTTAACGGCAAGCGCAATGTTTCCGGATGTGTATGCTTGAGAAGGCATCGACACCACCTCCCGTGCTTCCCCCCCTTCTATTTTCACCAGCCGTACGATCAGCGGCATTTCGCGAACCTCCGACACCAGTATATCCATCACCAGATTCAGCGGTCCTGCCGGTACGGGAGAGCAAAATGGAGGGTAAGAAGGATGATCGCCATCCGGTACCACGTAAGCATTGAAGCCGATCGGGAACGCGCCGGTTTCGATGACGCATGTGCCGCCAGTGAAAGCTTCTTTCTGTTTTGCTTGATTATCAGGACGGTAAAGGCTCGCTGTACCGCCAGAGATAATGTCGGCTTGTTGCGCATGGGCGGCCGGCTCGAATGACATCATTATGCCGAATGCCAAACCGAATGCCATCAATAAATTTCCTTCAGGCAAATTCACACTGTCTCTCTTTGTCTTTGTTTATATCGGAGAGACGCAACCGCCAACGGGAACATTTCACAGTATTACCCTCAAAAACATATCACAGAACCGGGCTCTAAGGAACTTTATGCTTGCTTTCGAATTCAATTTAGCGGAAGTTCGCGATTTTCAAAAAACCTCAAGCCGCTTTACGAAAGGTCAGGTTTATCCGGCAGCGCACCCGCTAGGGGATGATACCCATCCTTAAGCGGGAGCACGCCATGGTAATGCAGTCTCGCCGGTCCGCCCCACACCATCACGTCACCATGTGTCAATTGTACGCGCATCGGCTTATCCCCGCGCCGCAAGCCACCCCATAAAAACACAGCTGAAATCCCCAGTGACACGGAAACGATAGGCGCGTCGAAGTCTCGCTCATTCTTGTCCTGATGCAACGATAGCCGCGCTCCCGGCTCGTAGCGATTGACAAGGCATGCATCTGGCGCGTAATTCGGGAAGCCGGCACTTGCCGCGGCGTCTTGCGCCAGCTTCAGGAATACGTCGGGCATGGAAGGCCATGGCTTGCCACTTTCCGGGTCTGCCTTATCATAGCGATAGCCCGTGCGATCCGTTACCCAGCCATAAGAACCACAATTCGTTATCGCGACGGACATTCGGAAACCGCCCGGCGTAACCATATGGCGAAATGGCGCAGCGGTTGTGATATCACGCAGTTGTGCAAAAATGGCAGCTTCATCCCGCATCGCAAAGCCACGCAGCACGGTCGCGCCGGGGCATAGCTCCTCCCGCTGCGCCTGGCATTGCGTCATGCCTTCAAACAGGCTGAGCGTCATGTTTATCCCTTTGGTTCTCAAATTGCATCGTGAAAAATGATGCCTGCGGTATGACGGCGGCCCGAGCGGATGCGGCTGACGCCGTGGCGCAAGTTGACCCGATATACTCCCCGTGTGCCTTGCACAGGCCGATGATGCACGGCAAACGCCACCGCGTCTCCCTGCCTCAAGGGCACGACCTCGGGGCGTGATTGCATGCGCGGCCGCTGCTCGGTCAGCACGAATTCGCCACCCGTGAAATCCCGCCCCGGCTCGGATAGCAATATCGTGACCTGGATCGGAAATACATGCTCTCCGTACAAGTCTTGATGCAGGCAATTATAATCACCCGGCTCATATTGCAACAACAAAGGGGTCGGGCGAAGCTGACCCGCTTCGTGGCAGCGCTTGATGAAATCAGCAAGCTTCTCCGGATAGCGCACCGCTATGCCCATTGCCTCATTCCACCGATTGGCGATCGGCACAAGCCGAAGATATATCGAGTACGCAGTTCGGTAATGATGCCGGGCAACGGATAGCTGAAATACTTGTATTCCCCCCGCCCGAAACCGTGGCGCGCCATGACGACGCGGCTTCTGAAAATGTCATCCCGCACATATAATGTGGCCAGTGCGTCGCATTCTTCAGGAGAAACAAGTCGTTCGATTACCGCACAGCCCTGCGCGTCCAGATCATTCGATATCCGCGCCCAATCCAACGCATTCACCCGGCGTGCCAAATTCCGCGCAGGAGCAATGCTCCGCAATTCGCTTGCCGACGTATTCATGCCTGTACTTTCGACTTCACCTTCGCCTCCGTCTCTTCTCAAGAAGGCTTTGCTTGCGCTCCACGCCCCAGCGGTAACCCGCCAGCGCTCCATCATTACGCACCACCCGATGACACGGAATCGCGACTGCCAGCTTGTTTGTCGCGCATGCCTGCGCCACGGCCCGCACCGACTTCGGCGCGCCGATGCGCCTGGCGATATCAGTGTAACTTGCGGTTTGCCCCACTGGAATTTCGCGCAGCGCCTGCCACACCCGTTGCTGAAACACGGTCCCGCGCACATCCAGCGGAAGATTCAGGCCGATACCCGGCGCCTCGATAAAACCAACCACCTTTGCGACAAGTTCTTCGAAATCAGCATCACAGCCGATGAGGTTGGCATGCGGAAAACCATCCTGCAGGTCGTGTACCAGCTTATCGGGATCATCACCCAGGAGAATTGCGCAAATGCCACGATTGCTTTGAGCAACCAATATCGATCCGAGTGAACATTCCCCAACGGCAAAGCGAATTTCGGTATCCGTGCCGCCAGCGCGATAATTGCTCGGCGTCATTCCCAGCACTTTGCCCGATTTTTCATAGAAGCGGCTGCTGGAATTGTAGCCCGCATCAAAAATGGCATCCGTCACTGCACCGCCACGGCCAAGTTCATCGCGTACCTTTTTCTCGCGCTGCGCCGCCGCATATTGCCTTGGTGTCAGCCCGGTCACGTGTTTGAACATGCGATGAAAGTGATAGGTGCTCATGCCAACCTGAGCTGCCAGTTTTTCCAGGGCTGGGGCCGTTTCCGATTCTTCGATAATGCGGCAGGCTTGCGTTACCTTGGCCGCATATTGCTCGGCCCGCGGCGGCCTGTCCGGCTGGCAGCGTTTGCAGGGCCTGAAGCCGGCTTTCTCGGCTTCTTCGCGGATAGTGTAAAAACGACATTCTCCGGCCTCGCCAGACGAGCAGCGCAGGAAGCGCGGCAATACACGCCCGTGCTCGTGACCCCGTAATAAAATGTGCCATCTGCTTCGGTGCTACGCGCGATGACCGCAGCCCAACGGGGATCACTGACCGTTTTAGCGGCGAGTTGCGCCTTTTTCGTTAACGCGTTCATGTTGTGCTCCTGCGGACAATCGGATGATCTCGATAACGATTGATAATTTACCGTGTCGATCAACCCGCCGCACTCCGAGTCTTGCTTTTAAATTCGATCTTACTTGAAGATTCAAATCAGAATGCCAACCAACCGCTCAGGAAGAGCGTATCGTTGCCGGCCGCATTGCGACCCGAGCCGTCGTAATTGCGAATACCTCCATTGAACTGAAAATAGTGGACGTACTGCGCTGCAAGTCGCACGTTCGCTAATGTACTTAAGGTTGAGGTAGTTTTGCCAAAAGGAACGTAGCTCAGCTCGGCAGTGAATGCCTGATTATTCGGTTTGCCCGACCGGCTGCCGCTGATGGGGTCGGTAGAGAAGTATATGACACTATCCGCTGTTCCCGAAGTTTGGCCATAATGCAAGCTAAGGCTATAGGTTTGCTGGTATGTATACGCGGCTCTGATGCGGACCGTATCAAGGCTGCTGTGCTTTTTTTCTGCCAGTCCTAACGCCATGCTGGCATTCATGTTCCGATTCTCTCGAATGTAAGTGGCAGTGAGTTCGAAGATATGCCTGAGATTTGCCAGATATTGATAGGTAGCATCAAACCCAAAATCAGTATACTGGTCGGTGCCAGCTCCTTGCATTCGCTGCGGGTTTACATTTGCTCTCATGCCAAAAGAGCCGATTGCGCCATAGTGTCCCTGATGATTGTGCTGTAGCGCGACACGCCAGTAAGGCGCGCCGCCGTCGATTTTATTTTGCTCGGGGTCGAACGTATTCACCGTCTGCTGCACATTTTTGGGAAGGCTGGCATAGCCACCGCTTTCAACGTATAGAAGGTTATTCCACATCATATAGGCGGTTACGCCACCGACTTGACCGGCCAGCGACTCGATCAGTGTTCCGGCGGCCGGGGTCGGCGCCAGGGCCGACGACGTTGCCGGCAAACTCCATGCGGGCGTAGTATTCCAAAGATCTGAAACAGTAGGGGAGTTATTCGCTGATATGCCATAAACAAATTGCTGGCTTCCCAGGCTTGCTTGATCCGCAAAACGGATGTCGGTGTTATCGAGAATCAGATTTTTTCTTTCCACGCCATCAAAAGTCGTTTGCACGAAAGCGCCCACCTTGGATGTGACACGACCGGCGTAAAAAATGGAAGCTTCATCCATGGCGGCATTGTTATTGGAACCGAAGTGGTCAGCCGCACCGTCAGGCTGGCCTCTCTGAGTATGTGTAAACGACCCTTGAACCATTGCGGCGAGCGGAATCAGTTTCGTATTATTACCGGAAGACATTGTGTAGCCCGTCAGTTTGAAATTCCGGCCGAAAGGCGTAAGGTTGGGTCCAAATGCCTGTAAATGACAGGTGATGCAGGGCATGCCAGTCTGACGGGCAAAGCTGGGCAGGGCCTTGACTTCAACGCTGGCAAGAAACATCACTAACAGGACTAGAACTTTGGGGATTACTGTCCTTGATGTAATCATGGCTTTATCAAGTTTGAAGTGCGACACGATGTAACGGCATCCATATCACGAAATGGTCGGGGAACGTCAAATGTCCGCCCGCCCATCGGCTCAATGACCACCCTTGAGATGGGGTGAGTATTGGACGCATATGTGTGATCACATGCTCACGCTTTCCAAAAAGATTTGCAAAGTATTTCGTTGCGGCATCAATTACATTTTTTGCTGGTTCCATATAGTTCTCCTGCGCATTGATTTGGGAATGTCCCAAGCAAGTCAAGCAGAGGAAATACCATCAGGGAAGATCGACATCTGTGCGGTACCCCATATATGTAGTCCAATGAAATGAATGCCATTGCAAATCGCAAATTTCCATCTCTCGAGTCCCGGTGTTTCTAAGTATTGCTCAGGAAACGCTGATTAATTAGGAAACCTGGGAGAATGGTATCCAGTTGATACTGGGGAAGAAAGCATCGCCATTGTCTATGATTTTATTCCCTTTCTTGAAGTGGCCGGTTTTGTGCTTGTCTGATTTTTGGCATGGATACGAGAACGCCTGGCAGCGTGTGGGACTTGAAGAATCGCAGCGAAAAAGTGACTAGGCGAGGGCAGATTTTGAGGATTTTGAAGGCAAATAGTTGTTCTATTGGTCAAAAAAAGCGAAATATGAATCAGCCAGACGCTTTTGCAGCCGATTTCCTTTAAATCCGACAGGCTGCTAGACAACAGTGGCGATAAGACGGCCAGTCAGTGCGCTACCACCCATTGCCACCGCTCCCCAGAAGGTGACCCGCGCTGCCCCGCGGAGAACTGAGGCGCCGCCCAGGTGCGCAGCCAAGGCCCCGAGAACCGCCAGCAGGATCAAGCAGCTTCCGACAACCAATGAGTTTAGGTGAGCTATCGGAATAAACCAGACCAGAAGAACGGGTGGAATCGCACCTGCTGAAAATGCCAGTGCGGAGGCCAGGGCGGCTTGAAGAGGCCGGGCTCGGGTCGTCTCCGAAATCCCGAGTTCATCCCGGGAGTGAGCGTTAAGCGCATCATGAGCCATAAGCTGACCAGCCACCTGGTCGGCGAGATCGGAAGTCAGCCCGCGAGCTTCGTAGATACCGGCCAATTCGGCCCGCTCGCGCTCTGGGTCAGACGCCAGTTCGCGACGCTCGCGAGCAAGATCGGCGCATTCGGCGTCGGCCTGCGAACTAACCGAAACATACTCGCCGGCGGCCATGGAGAGAGCACCAGCGACCAACCCGGCCAAAGCAGCGAGGAGAACCGGCTCGCGACCAGCTTGGGCAGCCGCAACGCCCACCACAAGGCTGCTGGTCGAGATGAGACCATCATTGGCGCCGAGTACAGCAGCTCGAAGCCACCCGATACGCTCCGTATGATGGAATTCAGAGTGCATCATGAAAGAATAAGATGAGGTCCGCCACCACCTGACGAGGCTGTAGGAAAATCATTTCAAACGCATCTTGCCGTGACCACCGATTTACATCGGCACAGCATCAGTATCAGCTATAGGCCTTACGATGACAGATCTCATAACGCTAAAAAACGCCCGAAACTGTCCCGGCTTTCTTACAGCTCGCTTGCAACTGTTGATTTTGAGGATATGCCAGCGCTATCTACTTCCCCCGGTCCAGGTTAACGTGTGGGCGCAACAAAATCCATTTCTCCGGAACACACGTTATCGTCTTAAGAACGGAAGACTGCGAAAGCACTCAACCAGGGAACAGGTATTGACCAAGCCGCAACGCGGCCTGGTCCCCATGAAGTGACATTGGCAAAACGCCTCAACCATTCAAGATACAGGAAATACCATCTTTCCTTTCCTGTTTTCCTGCCTTCTTCTGTAACCAGACGTTACGGAAGGGTTATCCCGGCTGCCGAAATGCTTTTGCTGTTTTTGTTCCATGTGCCCCCCGCAAAAGAGCTTCTCTCCGATTTTCTCAGTGAAAATCAGCATCCAGGACAATGCGATAGCGCGCCTTGCCAGCCGCAAGGTGCTTGATCGCATCGTTCACTTTACTTAACGGAAAGTGTTCGACTTGTGGCGCGATATCGTGCCGCGCGGCAAAATCCAGCATGGATGACATTATCGCGGGGGCTCCCGTTGGCGATCCGGAAACGCTTTTCTGGCCAAAGATCAGGTCGAATGCCGGAATGGGCATCGGTTCCAGCACTGCGCCCACGACATGCATGCGGCCATTCGGTTTCAATGTCTTTAGCAGCGCGCTCCAATCGAGCGGAATGTTGACGGTGACGAGCAGAAAATCAAGTGTATTGGCCGCCTTGAGAATATCAGCACTGTCGCGGCTCGACACCACGCGATGCGTGCCCAGCTTGCGTAGCTCGTCAATCTTCGATGAATTCGAGGTAAACGCCGTGACCTCGCAACCCCAGGCGTTGGCAAACCGTATGGCCATATGGCCGAGGCCGCCGATACCTACGACTCCCACTCGATCCGTTGGCTTGACTCCATAAGCGGTCAGTGGCGCAAACACCGTAACTCCCCCGCACAGCAGCGGACCGGCGGAAGAGATATCGAGCGCATCAGGCAAAGGAATTGCCCAGGCCCAATGCGAACGTACTCTTTCCGCGAAGCCTCCATGGTGCCCTATGATGGTCGCGCCCGCTTCCGCACAAAGATTGTTGTTGCCGGTCATGCACTGGTGACAGTGCATGCAACTACTGCTATTCCAGCCCACGCCTACACGCTGGCCCATCCGTAAACCTTTCGCATATTGGCCCAACGCCACGATTCGGCCTACTGCTTCATGCCCCGGTACGACCGGATATCGGGATAAGCCCCAATCATTATTGATAATTGACAGATCGGAGTGACAAAGGCCACAATACTCCACAGCGATCTCCACTTCTTCGGGCGCCAGGGGACCCGGATCGTAGGAAAACGGCTCCAATTCCTGTTTTGCGCCGTACACGGCCCATCCACGGATATCCATTGCGTGCTCTCCTCGATTGAATCCCTGCATTAATAATCTTACGCATCCTGCTTGATAATAAAACCTCTTTGCCGCTTTTTGTCCTATGGGATATCGCTATTTTTCTTTCCTGGCAAGAATAAACCAACCGGTACCGTACTGTCCAATTGGAGGCACCCATGTCGAGTCGTACTTCACGCTATTTCGCCCCCTTCAAAGTCGTCAGTATCATAGTTCTCCTGTTGATAGCGGCAGCGATTATCTACGCTGCAGTGCTTTCACTCAAAAACTGGCCCGGCATCAACGTGTAGGGTTGCTGGATACAACTAGTCCGACATCTGCAAGGAGCCGGGAATGACAAAACGACAGGGACGACTTTTTTTCATTGTTTGCACTTTTCTTTCAGCCGCGGTGTTTATTGGCTTGACCATCGATAGCCATACCCGTTTTGCTGAACTCACCAATGAAGAAAAGCTTACACCCGCAGTCATAAGCGGAAAAGACATTTGGCATGCGCACAACTGCATCAATTGTCATACGCTACTTGGCGAGGGAGCCTACTACGCGCCGGACCTCACGAAAATCACGCAGCAGCGCGGCACGCCTTACCTGACCGCTTTCCTCAAGGACCCATCCCAGTTTTACTCTGAAGAACAGCACAGGCGCCTGATGCCGAACCCTAACCTGAAGGATGCCGAAATCAGCGACGTGATCGCGTTTCTGGATTGGGTCAGCCATATAGACAACCAGGGCTGGCCACCGCGTCCAATCATCGTCTCCGGCACAACGATCCCCGGCACGGATGTCGGACAGCCGGCGGTCCAGGTGTCGGTGTCGTCAGACCCGGTCGCGCGCGGAGAGGCACTGTTCCGTTCGACGCCACCGGCATGTAATGCCTGCCATTCGGTTGCGCCGGGTGCGAACCTGGCCGGGCCAACGCTCGCGGGCATTGGAGCGCGTGCCGCAGCCATTATTGCCTCTCCCGACTACCGGGGGTCCGCCAAGACACCTGCTGACTACATTCGGGAATCCATTACCCATCCGAGCGCATACCTGGTCCCAGGACCGATGTATTCCGCCAATAACCAGTCTTTCATGCCAGACAATTTCGCTACCGATCTCGATACGGAGCAAATAGACAGCCTTGTTGCTTATATGGAAACCTTGAAATAGGAGACGCTATGCGCTACCGCTCACAGTCTATTGCGTATTGGTATTTTGCCGTAGCCATGTGCCTGTTCGGTCTGCAACTGGTATTCGGGCTCCTGAGTGCGACCAAATATCTCGGGCCCGACCCGCTACTGGATTTCCTCCCCTTCGACAAAACCAAGGCCATCCATACCAATCTGCTGATCGTATGGGTCCTGACCGGCTTCATGGGGGCGACCTACTATGTGGTGCCGGAAGAATCGCGCAGTGAAATCTACAGCGTCAAGCTGGCATATGCGCAACTGGTCGCGTGGACATTAATGGGCGTGACGGCCATCGTGGGATATATGTTTGGATGGACCGCCGGCAACAAAATGCTTGAGCAGCCTTTCCCGCTGAAAATCGTGATTGTCGTTGTCATGCTGATGTTTCTGTACAACATTTTAATGACGATCAAGCAAGCCGGACGCTGGACTGTCACAGAAGGCGTGCTGGTCGCGGGCCTTGTATTGGCGGCGTTGTTATATTTACCCGCACTTCTTGAATACGATAACTACACCGTAAGCATTTTCTACCGCTGGTGGACAATCCATCTCTGGGTGGAAGGCGTGTGGGAAATGATACAGGGCGGGCTTCTTGCCTACCTCCTTATCCGCTTATCCGGCGCGGACCGTGAAGTAATGGAAAAATGGCTGTACGTCATCGTCGGACTGGTTTTCCTGGCTGGCATACTGGGTACTGCTCACCATTACTATTGGGTCGGGGTCCCGCATTATTGGCTCCCTATCGGCGGCTTCTTCAGCGCATTGGAACCCCTGGCTCTGCTCGGGATGGCAATGTATGCGTATTTCGCGATGCGCCGCTCCGGGCTTTCGCATCCCAATTCGCTGGCAGTGCATTGGACAATAGGCAGCGCCGTATTTACGGTATTTGGCGCCGGTCTGCTTGGCTTCGCCCACACCTGGCCCAGCGTAAACAAATGGACGCACGGCACATTGGTAACGGCCATGCACGGGCATGGCGCTTTTTACGGCGCTTATGCCATGATCGTCATGGCGATAATCACCTATGCGCTACCGAATCTCACGGTTAATCGCAAAGTGGAGGGCTCGAGCATTGGCTACTGGGCGTTCTGGATGCAGGTAATGGGAATGTTCGGCATGACGCTCTCTTTCGGCACAGCCGGCATCGGCCAGGTGTATCTCGAGCGGATTTTGGGCTTGGGCTATCTGGACACGCAACTCAAACTTCAGGTGCATTTTTTGATGCTGATTGCAACAGCGTCCGTATTTGCTATCGGTGCCGGCCTTTTTATATGGAATTTTTTCCGGACGCCGCCCAAATTGGCCGCTGACGCTTTGGTGGCCCCGCAACACCGCCCGATACCCGGCATGGACGATGGAGGGCTCGTCAATCAAAAGCAGTGATCCTGGAACTGAGCATCAAGGCGTCCGGTACCCTGGCGACGAGGCGCCGTATTACCTGCCATTCGGCCACGAAATCGACGTGTTCACGCAATGTCACCAGCGAAGCCTGGCGGTAATGTTGAAGGGTCCCACCGGATGCGGCAAGACGCGTTTCATCGAGCATATGGCATGGCGCCTCAAACGGCCACTTGTAACCGTGTCATGCCATGACGATCTATCGGCGGCGGATCTGGTCGGGCGTTTTCTGATACGTGACAACGGTACTGTATGGCAGGATGGACCGCTTTCGCGAGCAGTGCGAATAGGGGCGATCTGTTACCTGGATGAAGTTGTCGAAGCGCGGCAGGACGCGGTTGTTGTCATCCACCCCCTAACCGATTACCGCCGTGTGCTGCCCATCGATAAAACCGGAGAGTTAGTTGAAGCTACGCCAGGATTCCAGCTGGTAATCTCTTACAATCCCGGGTATCAACACGTGTCCAAGACCTGAAGCCAAGTACGCGTCAACGATTTGTTGCGCTGGATTTCGACTTTCCTTCGCCTGACAGGGAGGTCGAAATTATCATTCATGAAAGCGGCGTAGAACAGGGATCGGCGCATGATCTGGTAGCGCTTGCCGGCCGAATCCGCGGTCTGGCTGATCGGGGCCTCGCCGAGGTGCCGAGCTCGCGCTTGCTGGTTGCGACCGCGCGCCTGATCGCCAACGGTATTCCGCCGCGATTGGCATGCAATGTTGGGCTCGTTTCTCCACTATCCGATGATCCCAACCTGATCGCAGCCATGCACGACCTGATCGACGCGGTGCTGGTGGATTAGCTTGCTCATCAACTGTCCATTCTTGACGATTCGTCATGGCGGAACCTGAAGAAATCATCATTGATGCCGCGCGTCACGCGACCGTATTTGTTTCGCGGTTATGGTCTCGCCCGAATCAGGGCCAGGATAATGCCTGCACGCTTGCTGCACACAAGCAACGTCTCGAGTTGCTGCTCGCGGCCGTGCATGGTTATGACATTCGTGTTAATGTTGCGCAGGAACCCGCACCCGTATCCGCATTGTCTCGCCTGTTTCGAAACAGGCCTCGACATATGGTTGAGCCCCGTGCGCTGCCGGCTAATGACGGCGCGCAAATCTTCCTGCCGGCGCAGCTTGAGTCGCCCGCTCCACTGCAACTGTTCCGCGTCCTCGCGCTGCAACAGGCCGGGCGGGCGAAACGACGGACTGTTTTCGGTGATGCACTGCCGAGTGCGCTGGCAGACGATTTGTTTTATTTTAGCGAAGCGCTAGCGGTCGACCATATGCTCGCTCTCGATTTCCCGGGTTCACACACGATCTTCTGGCGCTGCGCCGTGCCATGTTGTCGGAACGGTTGCAACCCGCATTGTTGAACGCGCCCGAACGCATAATTGAAGATTTTTATTGTCGAGCGCTTAATGCTCACCCGGCACTGTATTCCTTCTCCGTATATCACCGCAGCCGCCGCGAATGATTCACTAACCTGGGCGATTGAAACAGCGCGGGGAATCTCGGCGATGTGCGATTCAGGGAAGATACGCTATCGCGGCATGCGCAGTGACCTGTGGCTTGGCAGGGCTCTACCTGTGCCGCAGCGCATCAGAAGCAGCTCGATGCTGCAAATATGCCCGATGCGCCCGCACAAACTTCACGTACTGCGCGACTGTCACGCCACCCCGAATACGGAAAAAAAGCGAGGATGAAGATGATGCCGTGCAAGGCATGTGGATGCTGCAAATGGATGATCCACAGCAACACGTGGAAGACCCGGCGGGCATGCAGCGCCCTACTGACCGGGATGACAATGCAGACGCGGGTGATATCGCCGATTCGCTTTCCGAGTTGCCCGAAGCGTGCCTCATCTCAACCCCAAACCGGCACTGGAAGTGTTGCTTTCAGATGATTCACCGGCCCAGCGAGCTGTGCTACCTCCTGGTTTCGCCGCCGCTGGGGCAGGCATCTCATATCCCGAGTGGGATTTCCGCATTCCGGGCTATCGGGAACGGGGTGCGGTGGTACGGCTCCAGGCGTCGCCGCTCGGCGACCCGGCATGGGTTGAATCCGTGCTGGCCGAGCGCTATGGCTTGCTGCAACAGGTCCGGCGCCGCTTCGAGGGCATGCGGCCGCGCCGTATCCGGCAAAACCGCCAGGCGGACGGCCATGACCTCGACATTAGCGCTTACGTGAACGCTTTTGCCGAGCAACACATGGGGTTGCCGCTGGAAGATCGCCTATACCAATCGGTGAGGCCTGCGCGACGTGATATCGCCATCGCATTGCTGATTGATATAAGTGGCTCGACAGATGGCTGGGTTTCTGGTGATTTGCGCATCATCGATGTCGAAAAGGAAGCACTGCTGCTGGTCTACTACGCGCTGATCGCCTTGAGCGATCCATTTTGCATCCTGGCGTTTTCTGGCGAAAGTGCGCAAAACGTGACATTGTGGTCTGTAAAGGATTTGACGAAAGCGATAATAATCTCATACACCGCCGTATTGCCGGACTGGAACCTCAACGTTATACGCGCGCGGGCGCAGCTATTCGGCATACAACGAGCTTGCTCGCCGCTCGCCCTGCCTTGCATCGTTTACTTATTTTATTATCCGATGGCAAACCGAACGATGTCGATCTATACGAAGGCCCCTATGGTGTGGAAGACATGAGGCGAGCCGTGGCTGAAGCGACGCTGCAGTCAGTGCATCCATTTTGTCTCACTGTCGATCGACATGCGCCTCAATATCTTGCTGGTATATTTGGTCCTGGACACTACGCCGTGCTGCAACACCCCCAATTCTTGCCAGTCGTTCTGGCAGATATTCTCAAGAAGCTGGTCAAGACGTAAACAAAATAATCCGTATTTTTTCCGTCTATGCTTTCATCATCCTGGCGAACTGATGAAAAAAATCTAAAGGAAGAGTTCGAGCCACGCGTCATCATCAAACCGCCGCCTCATCCGGTACAATCACTGTGGCGGTACACGCGAAGGCGCTATAAACCGGCCGGACAGCAGACAAAGGATCGGATAAATGGCAAACACAGCAATGAAGAGCGCGAGTTCTCCGGTTGACATCTATCGCCTTGCCGCCAGCCATCTCTCTCTCATTGATGAGGATTGGTCACGATTGATAAAATCGGTGGGGCCATGCATGCATCAGCCAGAACCAGCGCGTGAGCCTTACGAAGCACTGGTGAGAGCGGTGGCATACCAGCAATTGCACGCTCGGGCGGCCGACGCCATTATCGGCAGATTTCTGGATTTGTACCCCGAAGATGCATTTCCCACCCGACCCAAATATTGGCGTCCCAATTTGAAGAACTTCGTTTGTGCGGTTTTTCGACACGCAAGATCAGCACGATAAGAAGTATTGCTGAGGGCGCATTGAGCGGCCTTGTGCCAACTCGCGATATCGCAGGCGAAATGTCCGATGATGAACTCATTGCCCGCCTTGTAGCGCTGCCGGGTATTGGCCGCTGGACGGTCGAGATGCTGCTCATCTACACGCTCGACCGTATCGATGTTTGCCGGCCGATGATTTTGGCGTGCGCGAGGGCTACCGGTTCCTGAAAACTCTTGATACCCCACTCGATCATCAACAGGTCACGCAGACCCGCATGGTTAAAGGGATTGGCTTTGATTGACATTGGGCCTTACCGTCGCTTTTACCGTAGAACCGGACATCTTTTGCTGGTGCGGGAGATGGAGCGATTTGCGGGAGAGCAACTCTAGCGAACACCATCATCAATCAGCTGAAAGGATACATGAAGCTCGATGCCTTGTCCTCGTGCCTGTCACGATCAGGGGCATCAAGTCAAGCGCTTGCTTTGCGCGCTGCCAGTTTTACTTCAAGCAGACGATAGGCCCTCTTCTCATCAAGCGTCGGAAGGTTCGGCTCGTTCTGCAAGAGGTCAGCCAGAACCGGCGTCACAACATCGAACAGCGCCGACAGCAGTGCTTCGCCGACTGCGCGCGGCTCTGCTAGGTCCTCCAGTAGTCCCGACATTTCGCCGTGGGCGAGCTTGTCGCGGCCTTCTCGATAGACCTTGTGGACGGCGGCATCGCCGTGAGCGCGCCCTCGGGAACGGGCTCCCCCTCAGGCTTCAGCGCGGTCTACGGCGAACGCGGTCATGTCCTTGGCGGTCCCCCCTGCGCCGGAAAGTCCGTCGGCGGCGCAGCCATAGTCCACAACGGCCATGAAGTCGGAAGCTTCGCGACGGCTTCACCGACCCAGTACAGCGCATTGGCCCAGCATTCGACGAGATGCAGCGCATGCCCGCTTCGTCGTCCATCGACGTAGTGCTGCAAGATGCACCCGGCGGCATCCAGGAAGGATTGCTCGCCCGCCATCTTGGCAGCCAGCGCGCCGGGGCGTCCGCCAAGGCTAGGCATTTGTACGCTCGACCCACGCAATATCCGGCCGTCCAGCGTCGGGGGATCATCTCTATCACATGGACTATCGTCAGTTTATTGCGCGCCACTTTGATACCGATGCGGGAGTCACTGTTTCAGTAATTCCTTCAGATCCGCAATCAGCTTCCGAATTTGGCTTGCTTAAAACAGATGAGACCGGCCGCATTGTGCAATTCAAAGAGAAATCGAAGGGTCAGGATTCTAATCGATGCGCGTGGAAACTGCTACCCTGGGACTCAGTCCCGATGATTTTGTTGCTCGCCCGTTTTTGGCCTCGATGGGAATCTACCTCTTCAAATACGATTTGCTCGAGCGATTACTTGCGGAAGAACCGGGCTGGGTCGACTTTGGCAGGGAGGTGATTCCCGGGGGATTAGCCGTCACAACGTTCAGGCGTTCGGCTTCAACGGATACTGGGAGGACATTGGAACAATCGGGGCGTTTTATCGCGGAATCTGGATTCTAACATTGGCGCTGCCGAAATTCAATTTGTTTGACTCTGAGGCGGTTTTCACCAGAGCGCGTTATTTGCGACCATCAAAGATCGGCGAATCCGAAATTCGCGGATCCATCATTAGCGATGGCTGCATAGTCAACGGTGCGAAATTGATTAATTGAGTTATTGGTTTACGTAGCCGCATAGCCAAAGGAGTGCTGATTGAAGCTTCGTACATGATGGGCGCTGATTACTATCAGACAATAGAAGACATGAAAGCAGAATCAGGGACAGGAGTTCCGCTGGTCGGCATCGGCGAAAACACCACAATCAGGCGCGCCATAATTGATAAAAACGCGCGCATCGGCAGCGGCGTGCGGTTGGTGAACGACGCGGGTGTAGCTTACGCCGATGGACCAGGCGGTTCTTACTTTATTCGTGATGGAATCATCCTTGTTCCGAAGAATGCTGTGATTAAAGACAACAGTGTTGTGTAACAATCCTGGAAGGTACCTATGGCGCGCGGATGGGAAAGCAAGGCTGTCGCAGATCAAATCGAGGAAGGGAACCAGCGTGAGGCGCTTCCACCTGCCGGTAACACGGCGGAAGATCGACAGCTGAAGGAACGTTTGGAATCACTCAGGCTCTCGCGCTCGCGTATCCTCGAGCAACTGGATCGAGCAACTCAGCCGGCCTACCGCGAGATGTTGGGCAAGTCACTTCAAGCGATCGAGCGAGAAATTGAAAATGCTAAGGCAGGACGGCGTGGCGCTAAGCCGGATGCGTTATCTTAAATAATACTTTAAGCCGAAGATTGCCACTGGGCCGTCTGTTGGAAGGCTCGTGCTCTTCCGCCTGCCCTTTGCTGAAGCCTACGGCTTTCCGAATGACCTAGTTTTGGTCTGAGGCTTTGCCTCCCGGCGGCTGGCAATAGTCGAAGCCTCGAAGAATTCAAGAAGAAGTCTCGGGGAAAGCCAGAGGCTTTCCGCAAGGGAAAGTGGAAAGTCGCGACGGCTTTGTTTCGATCGACTGGCAGTTCGATCAAGCAGATCCGGGTTAAGGTTTAACTTGAAGAAATGACGACGTCCAGGCCTGCAACGCGTGACTATCACCCCGCCAGAGTTGACCGAGCAACCGTTCAAAAACCAAAACTCCGCAAGTTTACCCCTATCAAGATCCCGAAAAGGATTAATAACTACGACGCCGAAGTTAACGGCAAGCTTGTTAAGCTTACAAACCTTCAAAAGCTTTTTTGGCCTGAACTCGGAGTCACAAAGCGGGATCTCATTCAGTATTACGTCGATGTAGCGCCGGCGCTTCTGCCGCATTTGGTGGACAGGGCAATGGTGATGAAACGCTATCCTAACGGCGCGGCTGGAGACTTCTTTTTCATGAAGCGTTCGCCAAAACCGCGGCCAACCTGGATTGAAATCTGCAATATCCAACATTCATCCGGAAACATTATTGACTTCCCAATGATTCAGGACCTTGCAGCGTTGTTGTGGGTAATAAACCTCGGTTGCATTGACCTGAATCAATGGTATGCCCGCTGTGACGATGTCGACCGCCCTGATTACTTGCACTTCGATCTCGATCCGGTTCCTGGGGCATCTTTCGAAACAGTCATTGAAGCAGCGTTGCTTGTACGGGAGGCCCTGGACACTTTAAAGATTCCAAACTATGTGAAGACTACTGGTTTGAAGGGCATACACGTCTATGTGCCAATTCAGCGTGGTCCTACCCAAAAACAAGTTTGGACCTTTGCGAAGGAGTTTGCCCTAGCAGTTGCTTCGCACTCCCCACAGTTGTTGACTGCCGTCTATCAAGTGTCGAAACGACCAAAGGGCAGGGTGTTGGTTGACTACAACCAGAACGCGTGGGGACGAACCCTTGCATCCATTTATTCAATCAGGCCACGCCCACTGGCAACCGTATCGACTCCCGTCCGATGGAAGGAAGTCGAACGCGGATTGAAGATGGAAAAATTTCGAATTGACAATGTTCCAGCTCGCGTTCGCCGATTGGGAGATCTCTGGAAGCCACTCTTATCGAAGCAGGGGCGATTTCGACTTGAAGTTTATCTTTAGCTTGCACTGGACGCGTCGCCTGGGCACCGGCGGTAACTGACGTAAAACTTGAAAGGTCGGCAGGCCAACACTTCAACGGTTTAGTTAAGATCATAAGGGGAAGTTGATGAGAACAACACCTGCTGTGGAAGAGAAATCACAACAGATCTGGACCGTTGGTCATTCGACTCGTTCACTGGAAGACTTCAAGCTCATTCTCAGCTCCCAGGGCATTCAGACTCTTGCCGATGTTCGAGCCTACCCTGCCTCGCGACGCTATCCTCATTTCAACAAAGAGGTGTTGAAGGTGTCATTGAACAATGTCGGCATCGAGTATCAACAGCTGCCGGCACTGGGCGGCAGAAGAGCTGTCTCGCAGAATTCCAGGAACACAGCCTGGAAGAACCCATCGTTTCGGGCGTACGCGGATTATATGGAGACTAATGAATTTAAGGCTGGAATCAAAGAGCTGATGAAATTATCTACGCAGTCTCCGACAGCTGTCATGTGTGCCGAAGCAGTTTGGTGGAGATGTCATCGGAGTCTTATCGCTGACTACCTGAAGGCGCAAGGTTGGATTGTGACCCATATACTCAGCGCGAAGAAAACCGAATTGCATCCGTATACTTCGGCTGCCTCGATCATCGACGGCGAGCTTTCTTACAGGGGCTTGTTGAGTAAAGCAGGCTGAGGGGAATAAAGCTGAACCTAAGGTGATTTCTTAGCTGCTGTGCCAGACTCTTGCTCGCTGACCTTTCTTCCGCCGTTTTACTCCTGTGCGACGCGGTATCACTCTCGGATCACCGGTGGCCGCCTTTTTTGGATTGCCTCCCTCATCTTCGGCAATCTCGGCAAGGCTTCTTCGCGTGAGAATCGAAACTGGCGCAAGTTCCGTTACGTCTTCGTCCGTGGTGTAGTAATCACGATGCTTCATCAGCAGCCACTGGCGATCTCTCGTTTCGGACGAGAACCCATGAACCCTGAAGCTTCTCACCGTTCAAGGTAAACTTTAACTCACCTTTGCGGAGGGCTTCGCTAACATTCTCATTGTTCTCGGGCTCGTATGTGCCGTAGTCCCAAACCATCACAGTGCCTCCGCCATACTCGCCTTCCGGTATTACACCCTCAAACTTTGCGTAGTCAACCGGATGATCCTCAACCTGCATTGCAAGTCTTTTCACTTTTGGATCGAGGGAGGGACCTTTTGGCACTGCCCAAGACTTCAGAACGCCATCAGCTTCGAGACGGAAATCATAGTGCAATTGTGTAGCTCGGTGTTTTTGCACAACAAAGATGTGACCGGATCGGGTGCGTTTCTTCTTTGGTCCAGGCTCAGGCGTCTTGTCGAATTTCCGCTTTTTCTTGTACTCGGTTAAAGATGCCATGACCATTGACAGCTTGCTTTACATCTTAAGGTGATGCTTTAGCTCCCGGCACTGTTTGCCAGGCTTTGTGACGGGTCCAACTCCTCATTCGTTTGAACAGTTCCGTTTGTACTGGATCCAGTCCAAGCACCTGTCGTACACGAGCAAAGCTCCGGCGATGAATTGGGAGGGCGCCCAATTCCTTCAGCGTGCGGCAATGTTCCGGAGTCGGGTAACCCTTGTGCGAAGCAAGGCCGTATCCGGAATACTGGCGGTCAAGTTCCAACATGTGCGCATCACGCGTGGTTTTTGCGATGATTGAAGCGGCAGCAATACTGGCAGAAAGCGCGTCGCCATGGATGATGCCCCTTTGCGGTGAAGCACAATTAGGTATTCGACGAGCATCAACAAGGACGAAATCCGGAAGGCAACTAAGACCCATCAATGCCCGTTGCATCGCTAGTAAACCGGCATGATAAATATTGATACGATCGATCTCTTCAACTTCTGCAAACCCAATCGACCAACAAACGGCATCTTGCTTGATTTGCAAGGCCAGTTCGTTACGCTTTTCCGGATCCAGAATCTTCTTGGAATCATTTAAACCACGAAGTTTGTAGTTTTGCGGAAGAATGACGGCGCCCGCCACTACAGGCCCAGCGAGTGGGGCCATCCCTGCTCGGGTTCCTGGAAGCGGTCAGGATCACGGCGACCAACGTCTTCGAGCAGCTCGATTTCGACGTCGTCCTGCTCTGCGCCGACTACGACCAGTTCGTGCCGGGCGATTTCCCCTGGAGCGGCTGGTCCAGGCCCGCTCGGTCGAGGGCCGTCGCCTCCGCCGCCCCGCTCTACGCGACGTTCAACCTCTGGCGATGCCCGCCGTACCCCCCGGACGACCCGCGAATCGCCGGGACGACGAGCGTCCCGAGCCGGGCCCGATCCTAGGCCGTGGCTCCTGGGCGACCGGCTCCCCCGCCCCGCTCAAGCGCCCGCGAGCTGCTCGTCATGGGCGTCGACCTCGAGAACGCATCCCGTTCCGCGCGCCCGATCCGCGCCAGGTCGAGGCGGCCAGGCCCGCGCCTGAGGCTCCGCGACCGGCCCTGCTCCTGAACGAGCTGTCCAACCCCGATTTCGGCTGGCCGCTCCGCGACGCGTTCTCGGGCTGGGAGCTGGGCGGACAGGCGGTCGAGGTCGTCGGCGGCTTCCCGTGCTCCGCGGGCTTCGCGGCCGACGGCGTCGGTCCTCTGCAGCGACGAGAACTTCGCGCGGCTCTGCTGCGATCCCGCTCGGCCGAGCCCGTCCACTTCGGCCTGCTGAAGGTCCGGGCCGGGGACCGTCGCCGAGGCCGTCCGCCGCTCTGAAGCGGTCGCTGCCCCCCGACGTCGCAGGCCCTACTCGCGGGACGAGCTCCTACCGATCGCGAGCAGGACCACTGGGTCCGCCAGACGGCCACCGGCAAGATCTTCGCCTTCGGCGTCCTCGTCACGATGGTCGTGGCGGCGGTGGTCATCTACCAGGTCCTCTCCAACGACGTCCGCGACCACCTGCCCGAGTACGCCACGCTCAAGGCGATGGGCTACACCAACGCTACCTGTCCCGCGTCGTGCTGGTCCAGGCGGCGATCTACCCGCTGGCGGCCTACCTGCCCGCCGTCCTGCTCGGCGCTCGTCCTCTACTGCGCGACCGAGGCGCTGGCCGACATCCCGATGCGGCTGACGGCCGCCAACCTCGGCGCTCGTCGCTGCTGCTGACCCTGGCCGCGGCCTTGTCTCGGGCCTGCTGACCCTCGGGAAGCTCCGCGCGCGCCGACCCGGCCGACCTCTTCTGAGCCGCGGATCCGTCGGATCGCGGTCCCGACCCGTCACCAGCAGATGACCCATGCATGATCCGTCCCGACACGATCCCCCTGGCCTGGCGGAACCTGACCGAGAACAAGCGGCGGCTGCCGGCCTCGGTCGCCGGGGACGGCGTTCGCCGTGATGCTGATGTTCATGGAGAACGGCTTCCGCACGCCCTGCTCGACAGCATGGTCGCCCTGATCGCGCCACATCGACGGCGAGCTGTTCCTCATCAACCGGACGCGTCTACATGCTCTCGGTCCCGTTCGTTCCCGCTGCCGCCGGATCGACCAGGCGCGGGCGTTCCCCGAGGTCGTGCGGCGGCGAGCCCGGTCTACGTCGACGCCGGCGGTCGATCTGGCGGAACCCGCGCGACGGGCTCGCCCGGCGCATCCGCGTCGTCGGCCTACCCCCCCGCGGACGACGTGCTCGACCTCGCCGAGGTCCGGCGCGACGCGAGGTCTGGGCCGCCCGGACGCCGCGATGGCCGACGCGCTCTCGCAGACGACGACTACGGCGCCGCTTC
Source organism: uncultured beta proteobacterium (assembly GCA_963850515.1). Lineage (GTDB taxonomy): Bacteria > Pseudomonadota > Gammaproteobacteria > Burkholderiales > Nitrosomonadaceae > Nitrosospira. The sequence goes on along the minus strand of CAWKMH010000009.1, from coordinate 527 downwards.
GCGAGGGCCAGGTCTCCGAGCTGTCGGGCGAGCGGCTCCGCGATCGCCGGGACGTTCGAGCTCGGCACCGACTTCCAGAACAACGGCACGCTCGTCATGAGCGAGCGGAACATGCTGGCGTATCTTCCCCGAGCGCGCGCGGCCTCGTCGGGGCGACGACCGCACGATCGACGTCGGCGTCTTGCGGATCCGGCCGGGCGCCGACCTCGGAGCGGCTCCGCGGCGACGCTCCAGGCCCCGCTGCCCGCCGACGTCCTCGTGCTGACCAAGGCCGAGTTCATCGCCAAGGAGCAGCGATTCTGGGACAATGTCGCGCCCATCGGGACCGGTCTTCTACATCGGCGTGGTGATGGGCTTCATCGTCGGCCTGGCGATCTGCTATCAGGTCCTCTTCACCGAGATCAGCGACCGGCTGGCCGAGTTCGCGACGCTCAAGGCGATGGGCTACTCCAACTCGCGGCTGTTCCGGATCGTCGTGGCCGAGGCGGTCTACCTGGCGTTCCTGGGCTTCGGGGTCGGGCCTGGCG
>CAWKMH010000008.1:0-11720 GCA_963850515.1 uncultured beta proteobacterium | reverse complement strand
CTATATATAAAAGCTTTGATTTTGCGGTTTCCACTCCAAGCACATGAAGGAAAATCTTATTCATCCGGCTGCAATCGTTCATCCAGGCGCTCGTCTCGGTGAGGGCATTGCCATCGGAGCCTATTCAATCATCGGCGAGCACGTGGAAATTGGCGACAATACCCAGATCGGGCCACACGTCGTCATCAAAGGTCATACACGCATCGGCTGCGACAATCGCGTTTTCCAGTTTTGTTCGCTAGGCGATGAGCCACAGGACAAGAAATACAGTGGTGAATCAACCAGCCTGGAAATAGGCAATAGCAATACGATTCGCGAGTTCTGCACCTTTAACCGCGGCACCATCCATGGCGCGGGCATAACCCGCTTGGGAAATGATAACTTCATGATGGCCTATGTTCATCTGGCGCACGATTGCCAAGTGGGCAATTTCACTACGTTCGTTAACAACGCTTCATTGGCGGGGCACGTACAGGTGGGCGATTACGCAGGTCTGGGCGGATTCACCGCCGTCCACCAGTTTGTCGTATAGGCGCTTATAGCTTTACTGCCCTGGGCACCATACTCACTCAAGACCTGCCCCCCTATGTGTTAGCGGCGGGAAATACAGCCAGGCCTAATGGTCTCAACCTGAGGGAGCTCAAGCGCAGAGGTTTTTCGGAGGAAGTCATCCATGCCTTAAAGCACGCGTATAAGCTGGTCTATCGATCTGGCCTTTCTCTGAGAGAAGCGGAGGCGCTGATCAAGCCGTTAGCCCACGCGGCACCGGAAGTTCGGAATTTTCTAGATTTTCTTTCCGTTCGCGGCCGAGGCATTATCCGCTGAATACCGCGCTCTTTCACTAAATACAGGCCCTCATTCATTCAGTACGATACCGGATTCAGGGCATGTTTTTCAGCCATTGCTGCCGCGCTTCCCGTGCATCGGAGAAAGCCTTTCCAGTGCGTCACCATCGCTCGCTCGCCAGCATTTCACGCACGGCGGCCAGTTCATACTGGTAGGCGTCGATTTGAGTAACAGGGCTTCCCGGTTGCCAAGGCATATATCTCGCCACATCTCGGGAGAGCTGCCCGCAATACGGGTAAAATCGCGAAACCCGGTGCCGGCGAACAAGTGGTTCGCGGAGCGGATCATTCGGGCGACGGTGCGATTATCGGCACTCCGGCGCCATTGGTCCGGCGCGGTAGACGTGATTCATCAGCGCAAATGCCAGCACATGGGGAAGATGGCTTACCGTGGCAAGAATTTTATCGTGTCTGCTAGCGCTCATCGGAGAGACCCGAGCGCCACAAGCCTGCCACAATTCCGTTACCCGCTTGACTGCCGCTGCGCTGGTTTCCTCAAGAGGAGTCAATACCACATTTTTGTCACGAAACAGGTCGGCGTCGGCCGCGCCTGCACCGCTCAGTTCCGCCCCTGCGATGGGATGTCCGGAACGAAATTTCGCAGGTGTTCAGTCAGTTGAGCGCGTGCCGCAGCGACAACATTCTGCTTGGTGCTGCCGGCATCGGTTACGATGGTGTCCGGTTCGAGATAGGGCGAGATTTGCGCCATGATTTCGCCGGTCTGTCCCACCGGGTAGGCAAGGAATACCAGATCCGCATCTTTCAAGCGCCGATGGAAGGTCGCGCGGCAATTTCGTCTATCGCGCCCAGGTCGACGGGCTCGCTGCCATGTTTTCCCGGCTGCGGCCAACGCCTGAGATATGCCCTGACGATGCTCTGCCTTGCGCAGCGCCAGCGCGAATGAGCCGCCGATCAGGCCAACGCCGATAACCACCAGTTTGTTGATCGCGGCAGTATTGTCATAGATGGGTAAGCGACTTTGATATCAGCCTCGCTGGTATTACGAGGGCTCGACACTAAAGACTCCGTCCGATTACTCCCGCTATTCCTTTTAGCGACCCCATGAGAGCATTGGAATTCCTCGCGGATTCAACGCCTGGTCCGCGTCGCACCAGGCTTCGCACGGGTTGGGATGCATTTCTACCAGCAGCCCGTCCGCACCCGCAGCAATCGCCGCGCGTGCCAGCGCGGGCACCATCCATGCCTTGCCTCCGGCATGGGAAGGATCGACGATCACAGGCAAATGGGTTTCTTTTTTCAGTACCGGGATGCAGGTTACATCCATCACATTGCGGTAGGCCGTTTCAAAGGTGCGTATGCCGCGCTCGCAGAAAATAATGTTGTGGTTGCCGCCGGCGGCAATGTATTCCGCAGCCATCAGCCATTCGGAGACGGTCGCGGACATGCCGCGCTTGAGTATCACCGGCTTATTGATGCGTCCCACTTCTTTCAGAAGTTCGAAATTCTGCATGCTGCGGGTACCGATCTGGATCACATCCACGTCATACTTGAGAAAAGTGTCGAGCATGCGCGCATCCATCAACTCGGTAACGATGCGCAGGTTGTGCTTATCCGCAGCCTTGCGGAACATTTTCAGGCCTTCTTCACCATTTCCCTGGAAGGTATAAGGACTGGTGCGGGGCTTGAATGCGCCGCCTCGCATCAGTTGGCAGCCCGCCGCGGAAACCTGTTGCGCCGCCAGATCCATTTGTTCCTGGGTTTCCACCGAACACGGGCCCCCGATCATCTGCACCTGGTTACCGCCAATCGGCACCCCACCCACGTCTATTATCGAATCGTGCTTGTGCGATTCGCGCGAAACGATTTTGTACTGCTTGACGATGTGCATTGAATATTCGACACCGCTCAGGGAATCGAACATTTCCGGATTGAGTTTGCGCTCATCGCCGATGGCGCCGATCACCGTCGTTCCGTGCCGCGCGAAACATTCGCGTCAAGGCCGAAGCTTCGAATCTTGTTGACCACCGTGTCAATCTGCTCGCCGCTGGCATCGCTATTCATTACGATGATCAAGCTGATTCTCCGGTTTCTATTAGGGGTTGCCTCGCGGGTCGTTTTCGGGCGTTGTAACGTGGCTTCGGGAATTCGTCGTGGCTGCTCAAGCGCCAACTCAAGGGATTTCAAGAATTTCTGGTTTTCCGATTCGAGCCCGACAGTGACACGAAGATGCTCCGGCATTTCATAAATGCCGATGGGGCGCACGATGACGCCCTGCTTCAGGAGGCTCTCATTTACCGCTTTGATATTTCCCCGCACTCGGAAACTCAAAAAATTACCGTAGGACGGAATGTATTCGATGCCGAGTTGCCGCAGTCCGGTGGTAATTTGGAGCATTCCTGCCTGATTGAGCGCATAAGAGCGTTTCACGAATTCCACATCTTCCAGCGCGGCTACTGCGCCGGCGAGGCCAATGCTATTCACATTGAACGGTTGGCGTACCCGATTCATCAGGCCGCTAACATCAGGTGCGCCAGCCCGAAGCCTACGCGTACGCCCGCCATGCCGTAAGCTTTGGAAAAAGTGCGGGTAATCAGCAGATTGGGAAAACGCTTCAGCCATGCAATGCTGTCAGCCTTGAGGGGATTCGGCAAATATTCGTTATAAGCCTCATCAAGTACGACCAGTACATCTGGACGATACCCGTTCCAGAAAACGCAATACATCAGGCGCAGCCAGCAGTGTGCCGGTGGGATTATTAGGATTGGCAATAAACACCATACGGGTTTCAGGCGTGACCGCATGCAGCATGGCATCAAGGTCATGGCCATAATTTCTGGCGCGAATCGATATGCCGCTTGCGCCTGCCGCCTGCGTCACCAGCGGATAGACCGCGAAGGCATGTTGCGAATATACCGCTGAAGCGCCCGGCTTCATGAATACCCGGGCAGCCAGCTCCAGAACGTCATTGGAGCCGTTGCCCAACACAATCTGATCGCTGGTCACGCCATAACGCTGGGATAACGCTGCTTTTAACTCGAAGCCGCTTCCATCCGGATAAAGCGACACTTCATCCAGCGCCTTGCGCATCGCCTCCCGCGCCAGCGGACTTGTTCCCAATGGATTTTCATTGGATGCAAGCTTGATGATGGCACGCTCATCCATTCCCATCTCTCGCGCCAGTTCAGAGATGGGTTTGCCGGGTTGATAGGGACTGATGGCGCGAATATATTCAGGAGCCAGATCGCAAACATTCATAAGTTCAAATCCATAAATTGCCGAAATACAGCAAAAAGCTGATAAAAACTGAAAACAGGTGGATTAGCAGTATGGGATTCCATTCCGGAAATTGTATCATTCAGGGATACAGCTACAGTGCTGGATAGGAGCCGAGTACTTTCAGGAAGGCCGCCTTCTCTTGCAATTCCCGTAGCGCTTTCGCGACTTTTATATCTTGCTGATGACCTTCGATATCCACAAAAAACACGTACTCCCATAAACCCGCGCGGGAAGGCCGCGACTCCAGGCGGCTCATGCTGACGCCATGCTCCGCCAGCGGAGCCAGTAATCCGTGTATTGCGCCAGGACGATTCTTGGCCGACATGACCAATGAAGTTTTATCCTTGCCGGAAGGCGCGACTTCCTGCGCGCCGATTACCAGAAAACGCGTGGTGTTGTTAGGATCATCCTCGATATTTTCGGCACAGACCGTGAGCCCGAATACCTCTCCCGGCTTTTTTCCCGGCCACTGCTGCGGCATTTTCATCCCCTGCGGCCAGTCTTGCCGCATCGGCATTGCTTGCCGCATTGATCCGCGCTTCGTCCGGCAAATGGGGCAGATTGGCATTAAGCCACTCATGACATTGAGAGAATGACTGAGGATGAGAGTAAATCTTTGTGATGCGCGCAAGATCAGCATGCCGCGCGAGCAGAAGCTGATGTATCGGCAGCGCTATTTCACCGCATACCTTTAACGGGGTTTGCAGCAGCAGATCCAGCGATCTGCCCACTGCGCCTTCGGTGGAATTCTCCACCGGCACAACCCCATAACCGGCCGCGCCCGCTTCCACCTTACGAAATACATCATCTATCGAGCTGCAGGCCAGGGTCGTTACCACGCCGCCGAAGCGCTTTAACGCAGCTTCTTCCGAAAAGGTCCCTCGCGGGCCCAGATATGCTACCGTCAAAGGTTCTTCCATGGATCGGCACAGTGACATGATTTCTGTAAATAACCGCACAATATGTTCGTTGGCCAGCGGCCCGGGATTCAGTTCGCATAACCGCGCCAACACCTGGGCTTCGCGTTCGGGGCGATATGCCGTGCCGTTCTTGATTTGTCCGATCTCTCGTGCGAGACCAGCGCGCGTCGCTCATCAGTTTGAGCAACTCGCTGTCAATCGCATCTATCTTGTCGCGCAGCTGTTTGAGTTGAGCGGTCATCGAGAATGAATTTTATAGTGGCTATAATTATTCAGCCAGTATCGGCACGTAGCGCACCATCAATACGCCATGGATTGCCGCAATCTCGTCTATTGTTTTTTGCGGTACCGGGCTGTCGACGTCAACCAGCGTATAGGCCATTTCGCCGCGGGATTTATTGCCCATGTTATGAATATTAAGACCTGCTTTGGCCATACCGGTGGAAATCTGCCCCAGCATGTTGGGCACGTTGGAATTTGCTACCGCCAGGCGGAAAGGGGATCCGCGTTCCATTGTTATATTGGGGAAATTGACCGCATTGGTGATGTTGCCGTTTTCCAGATAATCTATTATCTGGTTCACCACCATTACCGCGCAATTCTCCTCCGCTTCCAGCGTCGACGCGCCCAGATGCGGCAGCGTGATTACCGCCGGGTCGGTGCTGCAGTAACTGGCTGGGAAAATCGCAAACATAATATTTTATCTTGCCCGAGTCGATTCCTTCGAGTACGGCACTTTCATCGACGATGCCGTCGCGGGAGAAGTTGAGCAGAATCGTGCCGGCTTTCATATTCGACACGAGCTTGTGATTGATCAGGTCGCGTGTGGCGTCCAGCAGGGGTACATGCAACGTGACAAATTCACTATTGCGCAGCAGATCTTCGATGCTCTCGGCGCGTTTGACCTCCGCCGATAGATTCCAGGCTGCGTCTACCGTTATATTCGGGTCGTAACCCATCACTTTCATGCCAAGCCGGAGCGCCGCATCCGCTACCAGCCGTCCTACCGCACCCAGGCCTACGATGCCCAGTGTGCGCCCCGGCAATTCAATTCCGGCGAATTGCTTCTTGCCGTCCTCGGCCAGTTTGTGCAGCGTCGCGTTATCGCCCTGCAAATCCTCGGCAAAGCGAATCGCCGGGATCAGATTGCGTGACGCCATCAACAAGCCGGCAAGCACCAGTTCTTTCACCGCATTGGCGTTTGCACCGGGTGCGTTAAAGACCGGCACACCGCGAAGGTTCATGTCTTTCACCGGAACGTTATTGGTGCCCGCACCCGCACGGCCTATCGCTTTTACGCTGGGTGGGATATCCATTTGCAGCATGTTGTGCGAACGCACCAGGATCGCATCCGGCTCGGCTATATCGTTCCCGACGGTGTAATGATGGCGGTCAAACAGCTTCAGGCCCAGCGGCGAAATCTGATTGAGCGTAAGTATCCGGAAAATTTTATGTGCGCGTTCAGGCATGGTCACTCGCAAATTTTTTCATGAATTCAACCAGGACCTTTACCCCTTCGAGCGGCATGGCGTTGTATATGGAAGCGCGCATTCCTCCCACTGAACGATGGCCCTTCAACTGGATCAAGCCGTGTGCCTTGGCCTGTTTCAGAAACTCGTCATCGAGTGCGGGATTTTTTAACGTGAACGGCACATTCATGCGCGAGCGATCAGGCTTGGCGACCGGACAGTGATAAAAATCGGTAGTATCCAACAAGCCGTACAACAGATTGGCCTTGGCGATGTTTACTTTTTCCATTGCAGCCAACCCACCATTTTTTTTCAGCCACTCCAGCACAAGGCCGGTAATATACATGGCGTAGGTCGGCGGGGTGTTATACATCGAGTCGGTATCAGCGTGAATTTTATAGTCGAACATGGTCGGGGTGCCCGGGATGGTTTGTCCCAGCAAGTCGTCGCGGACGATGACAATGCACAATCCGGCGGGGCCGACGTTTTTCTGCGCGCCGGCATAAATCACCCCGAACCGGGCCACATCCATAGGGCGTGACATAAAGCTGGAGGACATGTCTGCCACCAGCGGCATATCGACCTTCAGTGCGATAAATCCGGAACCCAGTTGAATTCCACTCCGCCGATTGTCTCGTTGGGCGTGTAATGCAGATAGGCGGCGTCCGGATCGATATTCCATGTATCCTGCGGCGGCACATAGGTGAAATTCGCATCTTCGGATGAGGCCGCGACATTCACGGCGCATATTTCTTCGCTTCCTTGATGGCTTTCTTGGACCACTCGCCCGTATTGACGTAGTTGGCGCTTTTTTTTCCGCGCAGCAGGTTCATGGGCACCATGGCAAATTGCGCTGGAAGCGCCGCCGGACAAAAACAGAACCTTATAGTTGGCAGGGATGCCTGCCAGTTCGCGCAAATCGGCTTCAACCTTCGCCGCAATGGACATGAATTCCTTGCCGCGATGGCTCATCTCCATAACCGACATGCCGCTGCCATGCCAGTCGAGCATTTCGTCACGCGCTTGTTGCAGAACTTCCGCCGGTAATACCGCCGGACCTGCGCTGAAGTTATATATATGTTCCATTAAAACCCCTTTATCTCTGCAGGACATGCCCTGGAAATCATATTTCGTGCTTTTCTTCCCGGTAATTCAAAAATCTGCCTCCTTGCGGTCAGTAGGATGGGTGGAGCGTAGCGCAACCCATCAAAACGACGCAACACGACACATTAACCGTGACCGGATACCGGTGCGAAGGCGGTTGTCAATAACCAAATGGTGGGTTGCGCTACGCTCCACCCATCCTACGTAAGCTGCGCTCCCATTCGGGCAATCTATAAATGAGCTTACCCGCAACCTTCAATTTTTAAAAGCGCTCCGAAATTTTAAACATTCTGGATCAGTTCTTTTTCCTCGTCCGCCTCAACCACTCTTTCCAGCCCGGCGAGTTTTTCGCCCTTGTCCAGGTTGATCAGCGTTACGCCCTGGGTAGCGCGGCTCATCTCGCGCACTTCATTGACGCGAGTGCGGATCAGCACGCCGCCAGTGGTGATAAGCATGATTTCGTCATCCTGCCTGACCAGCTTCGCCGCCACGACCTTGCCGTTTCGCTGAGTGGTCTTGATCGCAATCATGCCCTGGCTGCCGCGGCCGTGGCGGGTGTATTCACCTATCGGGGTACGTTTGCCATAGCCATTTTCCGTTGCGGTCAGGACCGCCAGTTCCTCGCTCTCGGCCACCAGCAGGGAAATTACTTTCTGCCCTCTTGCCCAGTTTCATCCCGCGTACGCCGCGCGCGCCGCGCCCCATGGGGCGCACGTCATTCTCATCGAAACGCACTGCTTTGCCGCCATCGGAAAACAGCATCACATCATGCTTGCCTTCAGTCAGCGCTACGCCGATCAGGATAATCATCCTCGTCCAGGCCCACCGCGATGATGCCGCTGGCGCGAGGGCGGGAAAATTCCGACAACGGTGTTTTTTTCACGGTGCCAAAAGAAGTGGCCATAAATATATAACGGTTCTCTTCGAACACCTTTACCGGGCAGAATGGCATTGATCTTTTCGTCCCGTTCCAGTTGCACCAGGTTGACGATGGGCTTGCCGCGCGAGGCGCGCCCCCCTGGGGCACCGTGTAGACCTTGATCCAGTAAACACGTCCGCGGCTGGAAAAGCACAGGATATAGTCATGCGTATTGGCGATGAAAAGATTATCGATGAAATCGTCTTCTTTGGTGCCGGTTGCCTGCTTTCCGCGTCCGCCCCGTTTTTGCGCCCGGTAGTCATCGAGCGGCTGCGACTTGATATAGCCGCTATGCGATAGCGTCACGACCACATCCTCGGATGCGATCAGGTCCTCCATGCTCAAATCCTGAGTATTGATAACGATTTCGCTGCGGCGTTTGTCACCGAACTGTTGCTTCATTGCAACAAGCTCCTCGGTGATCATGGCCGTGATGCGTTCCGGCTTGGACAAGGATGTCGAGAAGGTCGGCGATTTTTTCCATTACCTCCTTATATTCGCTGACGATCTTGTCCTGCTCCAGCCCGGTCAGCCGTTGCAGGCGTAATTCCAGAATCGCTTGCGCTTGCGCATCGGACAGGCGATATCCGTCATCTGGATAAACCGAATTCAGGCGCCAGTCCTCAGGACGGAACGCCTTCACGTCAACCGCAGGCGCGAGCCAGCATTTCCTCCACCAGCGCGGAACGCCATACCCTCGACATCAATGCTTCTTTCGCTACCGCGGGCGTAGGCGCCGCCTTGATCAGGGCAATCACTTCATCCACGTTGGAAAGTGCTACCGCCAGGCCTTCCAGCAGATGGCCGCGCTCACGCGCCTTTTTCAATTCGAACACGGTGCGCCGCGTCACCACTTCGCGGCGGTGGCGCAGGAATGCATCCAGCATCTGCTTCAAATTCAGCAGGCGCGGCTGCCCGTCCAGCAGGGCCACCATATTCATGCCAAAGGTGTCCTGCATTTGTGTTTCTTTATACAGATTGTTCAGCACCACTTCGGGCACTTCTCCGCGCCGGAGCTCGATCACCACGCGCATGCCGGACTTATCCGATTCGTCGCGCAAATCGGAAATGCCCTCGATTTTCTTGTCGCGCACCAGTTCGCCGATACGGATCAGCAAATTGGCCTTGTTTACCTGGTACGGCAGCTCGTCGATGATGATGCTCTGGCGGCTGCCTTTTTCCATATCCTCAAAGTGAGTGCGCGCGCGCATCACCACGCGGCCGCGCCCGGTGCGATAGCCTTCCTTTACGCCGGCGACGCCGTAGATGATGCCGGCGGTCGGAAAATCCGGCGCAGGAATGATTTCGATCAGCTCTTCGATGCTGGTTTCGGGATTCTTCAGCAGCGCAGGCAGGCATCCACCACTTCATTCAGGTTATGCGGCGGAATATTGGTCGCCATGCCGACCGCAATGCCGGAAGAGCCGTTGATGAGCAGATTGGGGATTTTCGCAGGCAGAATCAGCGGCTCTTTCTCCGACCCGTCGTAGTTCGGGCCGAAATCCACCGTTTCCTTGTCGAGATCCGCCAATAGCTCATGGGCGATGCGCGACATGCGGATTTCGGTGTAACGCATTGCCGCCGCGTTGTCGCCATCCACCGAACCAAAGTTGCCCTGGCCGTCCACGAGCATGTAGCGCAGCGAAAAATTCTGCGCCATGCGCACGATAGTGTCATACACGGCGGTATCGCCATGCGGATGGTATTTACCGATTACGTCGCCGACGATACGCGCGCGATTTTTTATAGGGGCGGTTCCAGTCGTTGGAGAGTTCGTGCATGGCGAATAGCGCCCGGCGGTGTACCGGCTTCAAGCCGTCCCGCACATCCGGTAATGCCCGGCCTACAATCACGCTCATGGCGTAGTCGAGATAAGAGCGGCGCATCTCCTCTTCGAGGCTGATGGGCAGTGTTTCTTTCGCGAATTGATCCATTACTTATTTTATTCAGGAGAGACAGTAAGTTAAAGCGAAATTCGTGCCTAGATCTCACTCCGGATATCGATACGTAAAACCGCTTATTTTAGCATGCCGATCGTATGAAGTCACCCCGACATTCCAGGATTCATGCCGATTGCAACAACATGATTTGACAAGAACAGACATATAAATAGATAATCGAAGACGCGAATATGCAATAATGTGCCATGGTCATAATAAAGATGGCTTGCTGTCTTGTCATTTGCATGAACTTAAGGGATGATTTGATCTTGAATTGAAGTTTTTCTGAAAAAGGGGCAATAGATGAAAAATATGGTAACGAAAAAGCTCTTGCTTGGAGCGATTGTGTTGCCAATGCTGTTTTCAGGAGCCGCTATGGCTGATGAGCAACCTGAGGCATACGCAGTCGATGGCCGCGGCGAGATCAGCCGAGATTCTTCCGGAGACTGTTGGCGCACGGGCTATTGGACCCCGGCCATGGCGACCTACGAATGCGATCCCGATTTGCTGCCAAAACCCAGAAAAGTCGTAGAGCCTGCCCGCTGATCCCGCTCCCGCCCCTGTCCCCGCCCCTATTACGCGAACCAGAAAAAATATCGCTCTCCGCCGATCAGCTGTTCGATTTCGATAAGGCCGACCTGAAACCCGAAGGCAAACAAGCCCTGGATGATCTTGTCGACAAAGCTTGACGGCGTCAAATATGACACGATCGTTGTAATCGGGTATGCCGACCGCCTCGGCTCCGACGCTTATAACAAGAAACTCTCCATGCGCCGCGCTGAATCCGTCAAGGCCTACCTGGTCAACGAAAAAGGCATTGCGGCCGATAGCGTCTTCACCGATGGCAAGGGCGAAGCCATCCTGTAACCGGCGATACCTGCAAGGGCAACAAGAAGACCAAGGCACTGATCGCATGCCTGCAACCCGACCGCCGCGTTGAAGTTGAAGTCGCCGGCACCAAGGAAACGATAGAAATACAATAATTCGATTCAAACAGAAAACAAAAACCCTGCCATCGCGCAGGGTTTTTTTTTGCTAAGCTTCGACATAATGATCGGATCCGGTAAAAATCGATACCTTGCTGGAGGCGCGCTGGATAATCCCGGTTGAACCCGCCGGGTGCAGTGTTTCACGATCATGCCATTGCAATTGACCGGGGCATGATTCGCGCAATTGTCCCAAATACCGAGGCCCATGTCCGATTCGCGCCAGAGGAACACATTGTTCTTGAGAATCATGCCCGACGCCGGACCTGGTGAATCTCCACACTCATGCTGCGATGTCGC
>CAWKMH010000007.1:0-16507 GCA_963850515.1 uncultured beta proteobacterium | reverse complement strand
CAGGCTTTCCAGCTTTACCGGCTTTAGCCGCTGCCAATGATCAATTCGGTAGAGCCGCCCCCGATATCCACAACCAGTCGAGCGTTAGTGGAGGCGGGAAGGCTATGCGCGACACCCAGATATATCAGCCGCGCTTCTTCGTGTCCGGCGATGATTTCGATGGGAAACCCGATGGCCGCTTCCGCTTTTTTTAGAAATGCCGATGCATTCCTGGCCACTCGAGCGTATTTGTTCCACTGCGCGTACTGCGTGTGGCGGAAAACCTCGTAGACGCTCGCCAAAACGTTTTAGGCAATCCAAAGCACGTGCCTGAGAATCCTCATCCAATCGCTTGTCGGCGGTAAGCCCTGCGGCAAGCCGTACCATTTCGCGTAAACTATCCAGCGGATAGAGCTGCTTTCCTACCACCCGCGCGACTTGCAGACGAAAACTATTGGAGCCGAGGTCTACCGCTGCGAGAGTGGAGTATTCGAGCATGACTTTTCCGACTGGTCCGAATGTCGCAGGACTTATTCCCTTACTTCGCGCTCGATTTCTTCAACAGTAACATGGCGGACATCCCTGCCCTTGACCATATAAACCACGTATTCCGACATATTCTTGGCATGATCGCCGATGCGCTCGATTGCTTTTGCTATAAACAGGATTTCGAGGGCAGTAGAAATTTTTCGCGGGTCTTCCATCATGAAAGTGATGAGCTGACGCATGATGGAACGGAATTCCTCATCCACCCGCTCGTCTTGTCGCACGACTTGGGCCGCTGCCGTCAGGTCCAGACGGGCAAATGCATCCAGTGATTTGTGCAGCATTTCCAGCGCGATGTTGCGCGACATGCCTGATTTCCACGAAACGTGGCATATGCATGCGATCGGTCTCGTATATCAGCTTTGCCATGCGTGCGATCTTTTCAGCTTCATCGCCGATACGCTCCAGATCGGTGATGGTCTTGATGACCGTCATATCATGCGTAAATCGCCGGCTGCGGGCTGCCGGCGGGCGATGATCTGGCTGCAGATTTCGTCTATCGACACTTCCATCGCATTCACGCGATGATCATCAGCAATGATATTTTCGATCAGGCATCTCGTTTCCGCTGGTAAGCGCCTCGATGGCTTTCTCGATCTGCTCTTCCACAAATCCGCCCATATGTAACACGCGGGTACGCACCGCCTCGAGATCGGCGTCAAACTGCTTGGATATATGTTCGCTGCTTGCCATTGCATACCTGCTGATCGATTGAAAGCAAAGAATGAAAAATATTACCGGCCGGTTGTGACAGTTTTATTGTTGCCTCAGCTTAGATAACAATCGTCTGGATACCATCTATCGCTGCCCAGCAACAGCACGTCGGCGCCACGCTTTGCGAATAATCCGTTGGTTACGACCCCGGTTATCTGATTGAGCGCTGTCTCCAGTTCAACCGGGTTCAGAATTTGCAGGCCATGTACGTCGAGGATGATATTGCCGTTGTCAGTGATGAATTCTCGCGCAGCATCGGGCTGACCCCCTAGTCGTGTTATTTCCCGCGCCACATAACTACGTGCCATTGGGATTACTTCTACCGGCAGGGGAAATTTACCGAGCACTTCGACCAGCTTGCTTTGATCGGCAATACAGACGAATTTTTTCGCCACGGCAGCGACGATTTTTTCTCGCGTCAATGCTCCGCCGCCACCTTTTATCATCTGCAGGTGTTCGGTAATTTCGTCCGTTCCATCCACGTATACGGGAAGCACATCAACGCTGTTTAAATCCATGACCTCGATACCGTGGCTGCTGAGCCGTCGTGCAGTTGCCTCTGAGCTTGCCACCGCCCCTTCAATTTTATGTTTGATCGCAGCCAGCTCATCTATGAAGTAATTTGCAGTCGAACCGGTACCCACCCCGACTATGCTGCCAACTGGAATATATTGGATAGCGGCCCGCGCGACCGCACGTTTTTGCTCGTCTTGGTTCATAGTGTTATTTTTTAGAAGTAAAGTTTAATTGTTTATGAGGATAATACTATCCGGCGATTTTAACAATGAAGCTGGGCAATTAGCCTTTCCCGGCATGCTAAAATGCGTAGCCCTGAAATCAGGAAATCCCGATTTCGATGAAAAACAATTATCTCGAAAGAATTCTCACCGCTCGGGTTTATGATGTTGCGGTAGAGAGTCCGCTGGAGCTTGCACCAAATTTGTCCGCGCGCATACATAACCGGCTTTTGCTGAAGCGGGAGGATATGCAAGAGGTTTTTTCATTCAAGCTGCGCGGAGCTTACAACAAAATGGTCAAGCTTTCCCCCGCTGTGCTTAAACGCGGCGTGGTGACGGCGTCGCAGGGAACCATGCGCAGGGGGTGGCGCTTGCGGCGCAACGGCTGAATTGCCGCGCAACCATCGTGATGCCCGTTACTACGCCGCAAATCAAAATGCAGGCGGTCGAGGCGCGCGGTGCGACGGTGATAACACATGGCGATTCCTATGACGAGGCCTATGCGCTACGCGTTGAAATTTGCCGAAGAGAAGCATGCCACTTTTGTGCATCCCTATGACGACCCTGACGTCATTGCGGGGCAGGGTACAATCGGGATGGAGATTCTTCGCCAGCACGCCGGGGCAATCTACGCCATATTTGTCCCGATAGGCGGTGGTGGCCTTATTTCCGGTATCGCCTCGTATGTAAAAAGGCTTTATCCGGAAATCAAAATCATCGGTGTCGAACCAACGGACGCCGATTCCATGTATCAGTCCCTGAAAAAAAAACGCCGAGTCAGGCTTGCACAGGTGGGATTGTTTGCGGATGGCGTGGCAGTGAAGCAGGTTGGAGTGAGAAACCTTTCGTTTGTGCCGCGAACTGGTCGACGAAATCATCCTGGTCGATACCGACGCTATCTGTGCTGCGATCAAGGATGTGTTCGAGGATACTCGTGCGATTCTGGAGCCGTCCGGGGCGCTGTCTGTCGCCGGCGCAAAGGCTTATGCCAAGCGAGAGAAAATCCGCGGTAAGGATTTGATTGCCATCGCCTCTGGCGCGAACATGAATTTTGACCGGTTGCGTCATGTGTCCGAACGGGCGGAACTGGGCGAGCAGCGTGAAGCGGTGATGGCCGTGACCATTCCCGAAGAGCCTGGCAGTTTCAGGAAGTTTTGCGCCATGCTTGGAACGAAAAGCATTACTGAATTCAATTATCGCTATGCTGATCCGAAAGAAGCGCATGTGTTTGTCGCCGTGTCGGTGCGCAATCGCGAGGAAGCGGCAAAACTGATCAGAAGCCTGGAGAAAAGCGGCTTGCGCACAGAGGATTTGAGCGACAACGAAATGGCAAAGCTCCATGTTCGCCATCTGGTGGGCGGGCGCGCCCGTGAGATAAAGAATGAGCTTCTCTATCGCTTTGAATTTCCCGATCGTCCAGGTGCGCTCATGAAATTTCTGAACAGCATGAGCCATCACTGGAATATCAGCTTGTTCCACTACCGCAACCATGGCGCAGATTATGGACGGGTGCTGGTGGGGATGGAAGTGCCGCCTGAAGAGAAGGACGAGTTCGAGGCGTTTCTAAGACAACTTGATAATCATTACTGGGATGAAAGCGAAAATCCGGCATATAAATTGTTCCTGGGTTAGGTGCGACCTGAGTGTTTCATATCGGTATCACTGATCGGAGCGAATGCCGATAAGGATAGAGAAGGGGAGTATTTTTTCGCCTCTACCGGAATTCCCGCTCTTGATAACAGAGGGACGGACAGCGCAGATGACATTCCGTTTATGAGTATGGCACGAGTTTAAAGAGAACCGCCAGTAGCCAGATTTTTGTCTTATAAAGCCGAAACGCTCCATTTTCGGATGTTTTTCAAAATCCTTATGTCTGGGGAACTAAGGAAAATTCATAAATGAAATGCGTGCGAAGATGCAAAGGCGGGTTTCTATTTGCCGTAAGCGCCGCTGCTGTCAGTTCTCATGAACTCGAGCAATGTGCATGCTTTTAAAATAGTAGACCTGCTTGAGGATAGTGGCGTAAGGGTGGGCGGATGGATCAACGCTGGAGCAACTTACAACCCGAGCAATCCCGGCAATGGATACAATGGCACCGTTACGTTTGCCGATCGGGCCAACCGATTTCAGTTAAATCAATTCAACATATATATACAGCGAACTGTAGTGACGGAAGGCAACGCGTTTGATCTGGGCGGACGCTTCGATTTCATGTTCGGCACAGACGCTATCTATACTCAGGCTTTCGGCGTCCCTTCTTTTGATGTTAATACCGGCCAACCGCTGAATAGGGGGCATTGGGATCTGGATTTATGCTGCTCTTCCACCCGTACCTACGGCATTGCACTCCCGCAGGCATACGTGGAAGCCTACTTGCCGATTGGCAACGGCATCAACATCAAAGCAGGTCATTTTTATTCGCCTACCGGCTATGAGACCGTTCCGTCACCCGACAATTTTTTCTACACCCATGCCTATACGTTTAATAATGGCGAACCGTTTACCCATACGGGACTGGTGGGCAACTACGCAGTCAATGCCAACTGGTCCGTCATGGCCGGCGCGATCACGGGCAGCGCCACGGGAGGGTGGGACGGGGGTTTTGACAAGCAGTTAGGCAATTGGGGAGGTTTGGGCGGGATTACCTGGGTTAGTGATGACAAGAGAAGTTCAATCAATGTCACCGGTACATACAGCGAGACTTCCACGCGAAGCACCAGACCCTGGGGTATGTACAACGTGGTATTGCAGCACAGGGTCACTCCTAAAACCCATTTGGTTCTGCACCACGTTCATGGCTACGCCGGTGGCGTTTTGCTGAACGGCGCCCCCAAGAACGCCGAATGGTATAGTCTCAACTACGCACCTGTATTACGATCTCCTGAATGACCTGTCGATCGGGATCAGGGGTGAATGGTTTCGCGATAGAGATGGTTTTCGCGTCTTTTCGCCATTTCGTGTGCTTGCTGCCACCGACAACACGGGGCACAGTTTTGCAGGAAACTTCATCCCCATGCAGCGCCCCGGCCGATTATTATGCAGTTACTGTAGGCATGAACTGGAAACCGGCGAAAAGGCTGAAGTTAGACTGGAAACCCATGCAAAAGCTGAACATTCGTCCTAATATTCGTTATGATAGAGCGGAGGGCATCCATCAATCGTATCGGCCTTTCAATAATCGAAAGGATCAAGTTCTGTTTTCCCTCGATGCGACTATTCCTTTCTGACGCTGAATTTGACTGGGCTGCAACATACCTCAAAGTCATACTGGGACTCAGCACTTGCCGTTGACAACAAGCCACACGTCGTCGTTCGTGTTGTGTTTAATTGCTTCCCTGCCTTTCGCTTTTCTAAAGCGGCACGCTCCATTTTACCAGTCGTGTCCGGTACAGTCCTCGCTGGGCCTGCTCGACTGCCATTAGTCGGTGGAGCAGCCACTTCCTTTATATTTTCCTCGGCGCTTTCGTAGTATTTGCGCACCGAAGCGGCAGCAAGTGATTTTAAATCTTGTGCTTCCCTACAATATAGATGCTTTCATAGTGCTCCAGCAACTTCTTTGTTCGGCTAACCTTCTCTCATTTTCCGACCGCTCGGCGAAAACAGCCGTTCCCGGTCCTGATTTTGTAAAAAAAAACGTCTGGTACCATCGCAAGCCATGCGGTTACAGTGAAGCTATGCAGTCATAGTCATGCCTAGCATGGGGAGTTTTGTTTGAAAGCTTAGCCCATTTTCTGACTGCCTTCTATCGAGTTGCAAGAAATCGCCGAATATTCACAAATAGTTCACAATAAATTAACATTTAATTGATATTTGTTATGTTAAGTTGACAAAAAAATAACAACTCTAGTTGTGATGTCTTTACCCAGGGGAATCACTTATGTCATGCGTGCCCAAACGTCGAAGCCGGATGATATTTACCTCTGCGGTTAGTCTATTCGCAGCGGTTGTCAACTCCACCGATGCGAATGCCGATACTGATGTTGATTCTGCGATTGAATGGGTAAAGGATAGTGGGATAAGGATGGGCGGCTGGATCAATGGCGGAGCCACTTTTAATCCCGGTCAGGCCAGCGGCTTTAATGGCCCGGTAACTTTTGCCGATCGTTCCAATCGATTCCAGCTGAACCAGTTCAATATTTTTATAGAACGACCCGTAGTAGCCGAAGGCAGCACGTGGGATATTGGTGGGCGCTTTGATTTCATGTTTGGCACGGACGCCATTTTTACGCAGGCTTATGGTGTTCCGGCATTCGACGTGAATTCCGGACAGCCTTTGAGCAGAAGCAATTGGGATCTTGACTTGTGTTGTGCCTCGACGCGGTATTACGGTATCGCGCTTCCCCAGGCGTATGCGGAGGTGTATGTGCCGGTCGGCAATGGCCTGAACGTCAAGGTTGGCCATTTTTATACGCCTATCGGTTATGAGTCTGTTCCAGCGCCCGACAATTTCTTTTACACCCATGCCTACACGATGCAATATGGCGAGCCTTTTACCCATACGGGGGTGTTGGGTAACTACAGGATCAACGAGAACTGGTCGACAATAGGCGCGGTTACCACCGGCAGCGCCACCGGCGGCTGGGATGGTGGTTTTGATAAGCAATTAGGCAACTGGGGCGGGATAGCTGGCATCACCTGGACCAGCGACGATATGGGCAGTTCGGCCAATTTAAGCGGTACCTACGGCGAAACCTCCACGCGAAGCAACGAGCCATGGGGATTGTACAGCGTTGTGCTGAAACACAGGATCACGAGCAAAACGCATTTCGTCCTGCAACATGACCACGGTTATGCGGGCGGCGTTTTATTGAACGGCGTCAACAAGAACGCCGAGTGGTATGGCATCAACACCCATTTATACTATGATCTTACGTCTGAATTGTCTGTGGGCATACGTGGCGAATGGTTCCGGGATAGAGACGGGTTTCGCGTTTTCTCACCCGGCCGGGTGAGCGCCGCTACGAATAACCAGGGACTCAGCTACGCGCTAGGACGCGGCCAGCTCGGCAACAGTACCAGTATGCCTGCCGATTACTACGCGGTTACGGTCGGTGCGAACTGGAAGGCGGCAAAGACGCTGAAGCTTGACTGGAAGCCGATGCAACAGTTTAACGTTCGTCCCAAACGTACGGTATGACAACGTGGATGCGCTGCATGGCGCAACTTATCGGCCCTTTGGCGGAAAGAAAGATCAGGTTGTGCTATCCCTCGATTTTATGGTTCCCTTTTAATCAAAGTCTGGCTTTAAAGAAAGCATCAGGTACAGGTAGCGGATAAGAGCCGCGGTCGTTGGATAAGCTATCGCAAAACCATTCTGACGTGTGAGATCCCCGCATCGAGGAACCCTTTCCCTGTCACCTGAAAACCGAATTTCTTATAAAATTCGATAGCATGTACCTGTGCATTCAAGGTGACATGCTGCATCTGACGACTCTCCGCTTCTCTTAATAACCAGTGCATCAATGCGGTACCCACCCGTTTTCCTCGGAATTCCCTTAGCACTGCCATCCGTCCGATAGAACCGTCCAGTAATAATCGTGCCGTGCCGACAGGATTAGCCGCTGAGTCCGACGCCAGTGCGTGAATGCAATTCACGTCAAATTCGTCCCATTCCAGTTCGGGGGGAACACCTTGTTCGCGGATAAAAACTGCTTCGCGTATTCCGCGTAGCGCCTGAATATCCTCCTGCCAGCTTGCGGCGCGCACGGCGTAGGCGCTCAAGTCTTTTTTGACGAATAGTGTCATCGCACGCCGGTCCGGAAATACTCGGGTCTTCGCAACAGCCCCGCCTTTAAGGTACTGATTGTCAGGTCAGGCAAATGGATGCCGTAGCACAATCGTTTCTTCCCGGTCCGGCCCGGTTGATATCATGTCTACCGGCACTTCGCAGACCTCTTCCATGCGCTTCAGATACTTGCGCGCTGCCGAAGGTAGTTGATTGAAATTTTTGATCCCCACCGTGCTGTCGGTCCATCCTGGCATTTCCTCATAAACCGGATCGCAGCAAGCCAGCTCTTCCGCTCCTACAGGCAGGATCTCCCTGAATTGCTCTCCTTCATCATTGCCGGTCCATTTGTAGCCCACGCCCAGGCGCAATGTTTCGACGCCATCCAATACATCAAGTTTTGTGACGCATAAACCCGAAATGCCATTTATCTGGATGGAACGCTTCAAAGCGGCAGCGTCAAACCAGCCACAACGGCGCGGCCGCCCGGTAGTTGCGCCAAACTCGTTGCCCCGCTTGGCGAGATGCCTCCCGACATCATCAACCAGCTCAGTAGGGAAGGGCCCTGCACCCACGCGAGTGGTATAAGCCTTGGTAATGCCGAGAACATAATGCAGCATTTGCGGACCGACTCCGCTCCCTGTTGTCGCCGCGCCAGCAATGCAATTGCTCGATGTAACGAACGGGTAGGTGCCATGATCGATATCGAGCAGCGTGCCCTGTGCCCCCTCGAATAAGAGATTGCTACCGGCTCTGTTGGCTTCGAACAGAAGCCGCGGCACATCCGCCATCATTGGCTTGATACGTTCAGCCAGGGAAAGTGTGTCATCCACCGTTTGCTGAAAATCGACCACCGGAGCGTGGAAATAATTTTTCAGCACGAAGTTATGATAGTCCAGCATCTCTCCCAGCTTCGCCGCAAAGCGGTCACGATGAAACAAATCCTGCAGTCGCACCGCTCGCCGGGCCACCTTATCCTCATATGCGGGCCCGATGCCTCGTCCCGTCGTGCCAATTTTATCCAGGCCCCTGGCGGTTTCCCGGGCGTTGTCAAGGGCGACGTGGCAAGGGAGAATAAGGGGACAGGCTTCACTTATGCGCAGCCTTCCTTCCACATCGACTCCCGCTTGCCTCAGCATATCCACTTCATCCAGCAGTGCCTGGGGGGATACAACTACGCCGTTACCGATATAACAAGCAACATCATCACGCAGAATTCCCGAAGGAATCAGATGCAGTACAGTTTGCTTGCCTCCTATGACCAGCGTATGCCCGGCGTTGTGGCCGCCCTGGAACCGAACGACGCCCTGAGCGTGATCAGTCAGCCAATCTACGATTTTGCCCTTGCCCTCGTCGCCCCACTGGGTTCCGACGACAACTACATTTTTAACCATGTCAGTAATCTTTAATTAGTACACTGCCGAACCCTGGCAATGCAGGGAAAAAAGGAAAGCGTTTCAGAAAAGTTTTCTTGTGCCCATCGCATCGTCAGGCTTCGAGTTCAGATTTCGACTACTGACCAGACGTTGCCTTTCAGTATCAACTTTCTGTCACAGTTGAAAGTATCTTGCTCATCCCCATGCCCGGGCAATTCAACCACCACGATTTTGCCTTCGCTACGAAGCTGCTCAATTTTCTTTTCCAGGGTTTTGTCCCCCTTAACGTACGGCGCCAGAATCCCCCTGGGGTAGAGATCAAGCCGCACCAAACCGGACAATTCCCGCAAGTCCATGCTGAATCCGGTGGCGGGGCGGGCTCTTCCGAACGCCTTGCCGACCTCATCGTAGCGTCCACCCAATGCGATCGGGTTGGGACTATCGCGGGTATAGGCGGAAAAGACCATGCCGCTGTGGTAGTGATAGCCGCGTAGATCAGCCAGATCAAACGCCAGCGTATCGACCAGAGGTTCCAGTTCCACGGCTATCGTTTCCAGTTCATCCAGCGCTGTCATGATTTCCGGATAAGCCGGAAGCAGTTTACGCGCAAGCGACAGTATTTCCTTGCCGCCGTACAGCTCGGGTAGCAGTAGCAACGCCCGCTGCGCACCCGCGTCGACGTGCTTATCCAGACCCGCGCAAAGATTCTCCAGCCCACAAACATCCTTGGCTTGCAATACCCCAAATAACTCTGCCTCCAGCTCGGAGGGGATACCCGCACCTCTCACCAGTCCGCGGAATACGGCAACATGGCCGAGATCGAGATGAATTTTGCCTATCCCGGCAATTGCCAGAGATTGCAGCATAAGGCGCTGGACTTCCAGGTCGCTTTCCAGGCCGGCATGACCGTAAAGTTCGGCACCAACCTGAAGCGGCTCCCGGGTACGAGTCAAACCCGATGGCACGGTATGCAATACGCTACCCGCATAGCAGAGGCGGGTAATGCCCTTGCGATTAAGCAGGTGCGCATCGATACGGGCAACCTGAGGCGTCATGTCGGCACGTAGTCCCATCATGCGTCCGCTCAATTGATCCACCACCTTGAACATGCGCAAATTCGTGCCGCCACCGCTGCCCTTAAGTAAGGATTCCACGTACTCCAGCAAAGGCGGGCCCACCAGTTCATACCCGTGTACGAATAGCCAATCCATGATGCGCCGGCGCATCATCTCTATGCGAAGCGCCTCGGCAGGCAGGATATCCTCAATATATTCGGGGAGAACCCACGCACGCATGTTTATGTTCCAATTGCATTCTGAAGAGAAGCGCGACAGCGCAGGTCTAATTTACGAGGTAAAGTAGAAGAAGCCCTGCCAGCATGGAGGTGAGGCCGATAAAGCGTAGCTGACTGTCGTCAACGTCAGTCAATTTCTTGAAGGTCTCGCGCCACATGCCAGGTATCAGAAACGGAAAAAGCCCTTCCAACACCAGCATCAGCGCGAAGGCCATTAATAAAGTATCCCACATGCCGGCATAACCTCGCTATACGCGTCCGATAGTTCTGTAGCGTAAGCGAACTCATCTTTCGATGGGAAAACACGTAAGAAACAGCCAGCATTCGTATGCCAGCACCGTGTTTGCGATATTCTCCACGCTTGCGGCCCATCAGCAGGTCAAGTTTTGCAAACACCTGCTTTCGGGCGAGTCATCAATATTCTCAGTTCACTTAGCGTTGCGGCCGGAGTTTCTCAAATACTTGAAAAATTCGGAGCTGGGCTCAAGAACCAGCATGTCGCTCTTGTTCTTGAAGCTCTGCTTATAGGCTTCCAGGCTACGATAAAAAGCATAAAATTCCGGATTTGGCTGAAAAGCGGCGGCATAGATCGCCGAGGCCTTGGCATCGCCCTCACCCTTTGCCTCCTGGGCCTTCCGATAAGCTTCAGCGAGAATGACTTCGCGCTGGCGGTCAGCGTCGGCACGAATTTTTTCAGACTCCGCCGACCCGGTGGAGCGCAATTCATTAGCCACGCGCTTCCGCTCTGCTTCCATACGGCGGTAGACCGATTCACTCACTTCCTGCGGCAAATCCACCCGCTTCAGCCGCACGTCCACGACTTCCACGCCAATTTTTCGTGCGTCGGCATCAGCTTTCTGGCGCATGATTTCCATGATCTTGTCGCGCTCTCCCGAAACAACATCATGTACCGTGCGATTGCCGAACTCGTCACGCAGGCTGGAATTCACGGTTTGCGCAAGCCGGGTTTGCGCCAGCATTTCGTCCCCGCGAACACTGACGTAATACTGCTTGACGTCGACGATTCGCCATTTTACGAACAGATCTACCAGCACGTTCTTCTTTTCGGAAGTGATGAAACGTTCCGGCTCGGCCGTATCCATGGTCAGGATACGCGAATCAAAGTAACGCACGTTTTGCGCCAAAGGAATCTTGAAATACAGGCCGGGCGATGTTTTTACGTCAACCACCTCACCCAGCTGAAATAGGATCGCCAGCTGGCGCTGATCCACGATATACAGTGAAGATGCAGCGAGAACAATCAGGGCGACAAGAGTGCCCAGCAGCATTGAAGTATACTTTTTCACTTATCTTGTCTCCCGTTCACGGCCACGAAACGCCTCGCGGGTGCGTGCGGCACTGTCAGGCACAACCTCTTGCGCCGAGGCGGATGCCACCTCGGGTGCTACCGCGGATGAGGACGAGGGACCACTCGCTTGAATCAGTTTATCAAGCGGCAGATAAAGCAGATTGTTGCCGCCTTTCTGATCCACAAGAATTTTGCTGGTGTTGGACAACACCTGTTCCATCATATCCAGATAAAGCCGGTCACGCGTTACAACCGGCGCTTTGTTATATTCAACAAGAACCTGCTTAAACCGGTTGGCTTCACCCTCAGAACTTGCGATCACCCGTTGCTTGTATCCTTCGGACTCTTCCAGCAGACGCGCGGCGTTACCCTTGGCCTTGGGAATGACATCATTAGCGTAGGCCTGGCCTTCATTTTTCTGCCGCTCCCTATCCTGGCCGGCTTTAACAGCATCGTCGAAAGCCGCCTGAACCTGCTCCGGCGGTTGCGCATTCTGCATAGTCACTTTGCTAATGGCAATTCCTATCTTGTAGCGATCGAGAATACCCTGCATCAGCTCGGTCGCTTTCGCCGCTACTTGTTCTCGTCCCTCATAGAGCACGAAATCCATTTTGCTTTTACCGATAATTTCACGTATTGCCGTTTCTGCTGCCTGTAGCACCGCATTTTCGGGCTCGCGATTGTTAAACAGGAATTCTTCAGGATTCTTGAGGATGTATTGCACGGCAAATTGAATATCGATGATATTCTCATCATCGGTCAGCATCAGCGATTCCTTCAATACCTTGCTTCTTACATTGTTCCGATAGCCGATTTCTACCGTACGCACCCCGCTCACGTTAACGGCTTCCACTACTTCCACCGGATATGGCAAGTGCCACCGCAGGCCTGCCTGGGTACTTTCCACATATTTACCAAAACGTAATACGATGCCTCGCTGACCCTCGTTCACGATATAGAATCCACTGGCTATCCACAGCAGCAGAAGCAATCCGAGAAGCACCCCTATACCGCCGCCATATCGCCGGGGATTATCGCCGCCCCCTTCACCGCTCGATCCGCCGCCGCCCCCACCTTTGCGTTTTAGAAGATTATTGAGCTTTTTGTTGAAGTTGCGCCACATTTGATCCAGATCAGGTGGACCGGAATTACCTTTTTTTCTTCCCCACTGAGGATCGTTTAATCCCATGATGATTCCTATTTTCTGTTTAATGTAGATAAAACCATCAAACGATACGGTGAAAAACGCTAAACTTCAGCCTATCGTAGAAATACAAATCGTATTATTTGCCCAATAGTCAAATCATTATTCGCCAATCAAGCACCGCCACTTCCCAGTCGCTCATCGACTTCTTGTAAAGTGCGCGCCTCGATTGCTTCCGATAATGCCAACTTGATAAACTCCAGCCCCTCGGCCGTTTTCGCGCTCAGCCGAATTTGTTCGATTCTACCATACTCATCACGCCGATAACCCGCGCGCCCTACGGATAAATTGATCAGGTCTACCTTGTTCAGCACCAGTATCTGGGGAATCCTGTCAGCGCCGATTTCCTTCAGCACCTTATTTACTTCATCGATCTGCTCAGCGCGATTAGGGCTCCCCGCATCCACCACATGTAGCAATAAATCGGCCTGTACGGTTTCCTCAAGTGTGGCCTGGAACGCAGCAACGAGCGTATGAGGCAAGTCCCGGATAAAGCCCACCGTATCTGAAAGCACAAGCGGTCCCCGATCAGGGATAAACATTTTGCGGGTGGTGGCATCCAGCGTGGCGAATAACTGATCGGCGACGTAGGCCTGGGCATGAGTCAGGCTATTGAATAGCGTGGATTTTCCGGCGTTGGTATAGCCTACAATGGAAACAGCCGTCACCTGAGCCCGTTGCCTGGAACGACGCTGTAATGTGCGTTGGCGCTGAAATTTAACGAGTTTTTCTTTAAGAAGCTTTACGCGCTTCCCGATCAAGCGCCGGTCGGTCTCCAACTGGGTCTCGCCGGGGCCGCGCAGGCCGATACCCCCTTTTTGGCGTTCCAGATGCGTCCAGCCACGTACCAGGCGAGTGGCAAGATGCTCAAGTTGCGCCAGTTCCACCTGCAACTTACCCTCATGGCTTTTGGCACGCTGTGCGAAGATATCGAGGATCAGGCTGGTACGATCTACAACGCGACGCCCCAGGTTACGCTCCAGATTGCGCTGCTGGGCAGGAGACAGATCATGATTGAAGACAACCAGCGAGGCGTTGGTTTGCTCGAGGGCAAGCAAAATTTCGGCCACCTTTCCGCTACCTGCAAAGGTGGCTGGATCGGGCCGGGCGCGTTTACCTTTAATCACTGCAGAAACCGCAAGCTGGTCACTTGCCGCCAACCGACGTAATTCTTCCAGATTTTCAGCCGAGTCGCCGCCGCCAAGATCGAGGCTGACCAATACAGCGGAATCAGCAGCAGAGTCGGTTTTAAGCGTATTCCCGACAGGTTGGTCAAGCATCAGGTATAGGGGGCGCCTCAAATGGAATATTTACGGCCCTTGCGGGAACCACGGTAGAAATGGCGTGCTTGTACACCATCTGAGTTACGGTATTCTTCAGCAGCACCACATACTGATCAAATGAGTCGATATGCCCTTGTAGCTTGATTCCGTTCACCAGGTAGATCGATACCGGAATATGTTCCTTCCGTAACGTATTTAGAAACGGGTCTTGTAACAATTGCCCTTTAGCGCTCATCGGGGACTCCGTATTGTAATTATTCAAGAAGTAACTCTACTTGATTTTCAAGAGTAAATCCATATTTCTGAAGGCTAAGGCCGCAGGAAGTCATTCCTGTATAGCCGATCAGATCGGTGATCGATAATCTGATCGATCCCAATCCTTCAGAAAATGAAATCGGAGGAAATAAAAAGAGCAATAAGAAAGTATTTGCTACTTTTCCGGGCACAGTCGTGGCGACGCCCGGTGGCCTTGAATCTGCAACGAATGATAAGTCCCTGCGGTTGAATGCTTGCCCAGGCCATCGTTCAGCCCGGGCAAGCGTTCAGAACATCCAATGAACTTCAGCCTTGTGTTGGCCAGATCACCATCTGGTAATTAACTGAATGGCTTAGGCTTTGGCGTCTCGTTGATTGAGGGAGGCAGGATAGGTAGCTTGAATTCCGGCTGCTTCCCGGTCAGTGTCTTCAGGAACGCTACAATCTTTGCGTTTTCGTCCTTGCTGAATTTGCGGCCCAATTGCAGTCTTCCCATGGTATCTACTGCTTCTTCCAGCGTCGCAGCAGCGCCATCGTGAAAATAGGGATAAGTCAGCTCCACATTTCGCAAGGTCGGCACCTTGAACATCATACGGTCGGCATCGCCCCGGTTACGCCAAACCGGCCTTCCGCCTTATTCTTTGTTTTATAAGGTTCAACCACCCCCATTTTTTGATAGGAAGCCCCACCTGCGGCAGGACCGTTATGACAACCGGTACATCCGCTTTCCTTGAACAGCTTGTATCCTTCCAGTTCATTTTTATTAAGCGCCGTCTTGTCGCCCTTCAGCCATTTATCGAAGCGAGAATCAGGCGTCACCAGGGTTTCTTCAAACGCGGCGATGGCGTCAGTCACCATTCCAATGTCGATTTTATCGGAACTGAACACCTCTTTGAAGCGAGCCCGATACTGGGGAATGGAGCGTAATACATCCACCGCCAATTCGTGGGTGAACCCCATTTCCCCTGGATTCGCGATGGGGCCGCCAGCCTGCTCTTTCAAGGTTTTGGCTCGGCCATCCCAAAACTGCGCCAGGCTCATGCTCGAATTTAATACCGTCGGTGAATTGATCGGCCCCTCGTGCCAGTTATGGCCAATGGATGTCGGCAGATTGTCCGTGCCACCCATGCTCAGGTTGTGGCAGGAGTTACAGGAGATGAATCCAGACTTCGATAAACGTGGGTCAAAAAAAAGCATCTTGCCCAGTTCCACCATGTTTTGATCCTTCGGTGCAGCGGCTTGAATCGGCTGGATGGGCTCATCAGCGGCCATCCCGGGGGGCGCGGCAATGGTTCCAACAGATAGCAGCGATATGATCAATGCCCGCATTATCATCGGTAATCTCCTAAAAAACGCGGCTGTAATGGCGCAGCCGATTACGCCTGTAAAATCGCAGCATGGGCAAGCTTATCCGCCGACCGAGGACGAGAATAAAAACATTTGACATAACATACACCCTTTTAAAAAGGGATGTATCCGGAAAGCAAGGCGCTTCGAGCAATACCATGAGCAATAGTGCACCGCACGGCTAATCCGCAAACCGGTGGAGTGCAAAGTGCCGAAAAAGCCACCAAAGGTGCCGAAAAAAGCCCTGACAGCGTAGATTTTTCAGGCTGCACCGCGATAAAAACGCCAATTCCTGGTTTAGTCACCCTGTTTGGCAGGCGCAGACGCAACCTGTTCTCTGGCATCATAACCGGACCGGCCGTTATTATTCGCTACCAAATGGCGGGAGAGGGCGGTTAAGCAAGCGTGCCAGTTCGGTCAAAGCCTGGCGATAGACTTGCCGTTTGAATTCGACCACGGATTCCAGCTCCACCCAATACTGATTCCATCGCCATGCATCAAACTCAGGGCGAACACTTGTGCGCAGCGATACGTCGCAATCACGCCCAACGAGACGCAATAGATACCAGATTTGTTTTTGCCCTTTATAGTTTCCCCGCCAATCGCGTCTTATCCATTGATCTGGCACCTCATAGCGCAACCAATGGCGCGTGCGACCGATGATTTCAACATGCCAAGGGTGCAAGCCCACTTCTTCCGTCAATTCCCGATACATTGCCTGTTCCGGGCTCTCGCCCT
>CAWKMH010000006.1:0-9531 GCA_963850515.1 uncultured beta proteobacterium | reverse complement strand
CGATCGGGGCGGCAGCCGCAAATATTGAATCGCAGATCGCCGGCGCTACGGAGATCGTTCCCTCTCAGACGCTCGACAGCGCCATCCGAAAAGCCTCCGATTTGGCCCTAGCTGGTGACATCGTCCTGCTCGCCCCTGCCTGCGCCAGCTTCGACCAGTTTGAGAACTACGAACATCGGGGGCGGGCGTTCAAGGAAGCCGTGCGGTCGCTCTCGAAATAGCTTCGAGCCGCGAGCTACACGCTGCGGCGAACCAAGAAGTAATCCCCCGCCCAAACGTCCGCAGCCAAAAACCTGCGTGCCCCCATGTCTCCGTGGTGAAATGAATTTCCCATGGCCAAGCGCGTCAGCGTCGATCGCTAGATGTTCACTGTGACAGCGATCCTTGTCTTCATCGGCCTCGTGATGGAGTTCAGCGCGTCGGCCGTCATGGCCAAGAGCTACGGATCGGCCTACGAATTCCTGTTCAAGCAGTTGGTATGGGTGTCGCGGGATTGGCCGCGACGTTTATTGCCATGAGAGTGGACTACAAACGCTTGAAGCATCCGGCGTTCGTATTCCTCCTGCTTGGATTTACGACGCTTCTTCTGATCTCGGTGTTTTTTCCTCCATCGCACCCATGTACGCACCGCTGGTTTCACTTAGGCGCGATATCCTTCCAGCCTTCGGAACTCGCGAAACCGGCGCTCATCCTGTTCCTGCCTGGTTTCTCGAAAATAAAACCAAATCCATGGACGATCTCCGCAACCCCCCGCCGCCCGCCGTTGCGCCAACGGTAGTCTTTCTCGCCCTGATCGTGTTTCAACCAGATCTCGGGACGGCGCTCGCCTGTGCCGGTATCACCGCGTGCATGTTGTTCGTCGCCGTAATTCGGCTGCGCTATTTCGGATATGCATTTGCCGCCGCAATCGTGCCGCTGTATTTCCTGATCTTTCACGTGGCCTATCGCAAGGATCGCATTCTCGCCACAGAAAAATTGCGAACAGATACTACGAGCGGTCAGCGCGCCCAGTAAGTCCGAGTTCTTCGGCGGTTACGGCAAAGATGAAGTCGGTGTGCGGTTCGGGTAGGTAGAGGAAAGCTTTTGCTCTCCCTTCCATGAGTCCGTATGCCGGTCAGGCCGCCGGTGGAGACTGCGATCAGCGACTGGATCATGTGAAAACCGCGGCGCGCTGCGGATCGGAGTATGGGTTGGAGGAAGGCGAGAATGCGATCCTTGCGATAGGCCACGTGAAAGATCAGGAAATACAGCGGCACGATTGCGGCGGCAATATCCGAAATAGCGCAGCCGGATTCCGTGATGAACAACATGCACGCGGTGATACCGGCACAAGCGAGCGCCGTCCCGAGATCTGGTTGAAACACGATCAGGGCGAGAAAGACTACCGTTGGCGCAACGGCAGGCAGCAGGGTGTTGCGGCAGATCGTCCATGACTTTGGTTTTGTTTTCGAGAAACCAGGCCAGGAACAGGATGAGCGCCGGTTTCGCGAGTTCCGAAGGCTGGAAGGATATCGCGCCTAAGTGAAACCAGCGGTGCGTACCGTGGGTGCGGTCGAGAAAAAACACCGAGATCAGAAGAAGCGTCGTGAATCCAAGCAGGAGGAATACGAACGCCGGATGCTTCAAGCGTTTGTAGTCCACTCTCATGGCAATAAACATCGCGGCCAATCCCGCGACAGCCCATACCAACTGCTTGAACAGGAATTCGTAGGCCTATCCGTAGCGCTCTTTGGCCATGACGGCCGACGCGCTGAACACCATCACGAGGCCGATGAAGACAAGGATCGCTGTCACAGTGAACATCCAGCGATCGACGCTGACGCGCTTGGCCATGGGAAATTCATTTCACCACGGAGACATGAGGGGCACAGCAGGTTTTTCACTGGTGGTTTTTTGGGCGGGGGATTACTTTTTCGGTTCCGCCGCACGTGTAGCTCGCGGCTCGAAGCTATTTCGTAGGAGCGACCGCACGGCTTCCTTGATTCCCGTGCTCCCACGTTCGTAGTTCTCAAACTGGTCGAAGCTGGCGCAGGCAGGGGCGAGCAGGACGATGTCACCAGCTAGGGCCGAATCCGAGGCTTTTCGGATGGCGCTGTCGAGCGTCTGAGAGGGAACGATCTCCGTAGCGCCGGCGATCTGCGATTCAATCTTTGCGGCTGCCGCCCCGATCGTGCGACAATATGGATAGCCTCGCCGCCTGAACCTCTGATTTGTGCTGCGAGACCCTTGAGCGTTTCCGCGCTGCGCGCGATAAGAACCAATTTGGCGCCGCGTTCAGCGGCCAGCCTGGCGGTAGCAAGACCAATTCCGCTTGAAGCGCCGGTAATAACGATCACCTGTTGATTTAAAGGTTTAAGAGAAGCAGGCATAATTTCTCCTTGATAAAAAAGGCCAATCGCAACTTCGCAAGTTTTTTTGAGGTAACGCCTCTGCAAAAAGCTTCCGTTTACAGGTTCAAGCCACGCCAGGTAATCGATGAACTCCAGAATATCCTGCAAAACGACCTTTTGACTACCTGTTTGTACACTAGGCGCATTCGTAATCCTTCGAGTGCAGAATCGCACATAGGCAGCGTCGGCAGGGACTCATAAGAAAGAAGAGATGACTGGCGAACCAGCACCTGACGGCAGGCTGTGAAAGAACGGAGGGCCGATTACTCGGAAGTTAGCCGTATCAACGCGTCGTAATTCGACGAAAAACAATGAGGATAAAAATGGATTACCCGATCACGCTGCGCTACCCGGCGCTACAGCTATAGCTCAACAGTACCGGATGATGACTGGGTGAAGTAAGATTTGAGGATTTTGAAAGCCAATAATTATTCTATTGGCCGAAAAGCGATTTCTTTTAAGTCGACAGGCTGCTAAATGGCAGTGATCAAATCCTTGAGCACCTTGAAATTCACAGGCTTGGTCAGGTGATAATCAAAGCCGCTCTCATGCGAGAGCCGGCGGTCTTTTTCCTGACCCCAGCCAGTCAACGCTATCAGCTTGATATCGTCGAATTGCGGTTGCTCGCGAATGCGGCGCGCCACTTCGTTACCATCCATTCCCGGCATGCCGATATCCATGAGGATTACATTGGGCCGGTAATCGGGAATCGTCGCAAGTGCTGCCGGACCGCTATTAACCGCCTCGACATCGAGGCCCATTGATTCAAGCAGCATGACAAGCACTTCCGCCGCATCGTGATTATCGTCTACCACCAATACGCGCAACTTGCGCGCCGTGGCGTCCGTTTCCGGCGGTTCAGGCAGTTTTTCCGTGCATAGTCGTTTCCGATAATGGCAAATGTACAATAAATTCGCTGCCTTTATCCTCCCCCTCGCTTATGGCTTCGACAGAACCGCCGTGCATTTTAACGAGACGATAGACCAGGTTGAGCCCAATACCGAGCCCACCTTGCGTCCCCTCACCATTCCGCCGTTCCTGAGCAAACATGTCGAACAAACGGGGCAGCATCCCCGGCAAAATTCCGATACCGTTGTCCCTCACGGATACGATGGCATTATCGCCTTCCTGACGGGCAGTCAACCAGATCTGCCCGCCCTTTCTGGTATACCGTGCGGCATTGTTGAGCAGATTCGTAAATACCTGCTCCAGGCGTACGGGGTCGGCATAAACGATTAAAGGCGCCTCAGGCATGGATACCTCCAATTTATGTTCCTTCTCGCTGATCTGCGCCCTGCTTGCCTCGACAGCATTGCACAGCACAACAGCCAGATCCGAGGGAGCCTGCCGCAGCTCAACCTTTCCGCTGGTGATGCGCGATATCTCCAGCAGATCGTCCACCAGCCTGACCATATGGTTGACTTGCCGGTTGATCATCGGCAACAGGCGCGGAACATCCGCGGCGCCGTCAGGACGCGCGATGATCTCCAGCGCGTTGGCAATCGGCGCAAGCGGATTACGCAACTCATGCGCAAGCGTTGCTAAAAACTCATCCTTGCAGCGGTCGGCATACAGCAGGGCTGTTTCCGCATTGACTGCCTCGGTAATGTCTATTGATATGCCGACGTGCCCCGCATACTCGCCGGCGGCGGTAAACCATGGCAGCGCATAAGACTTCAGCCAGCGCCATTCCCCTTCGGCAGTCTTGATCCTGAGCCGGTGCCGAAAACGCAAGCGGTCGCGCAACGCCTGCTCGAACGCTGCCACGTACGCCGGCGCATCGTCTGGATGAATAACCGAACGCCATCCGGTAGGCATCAGATCCTTCAGGGCAATGCCGAGTATGTCCAGAAATCGCTGGCTAAGATAAACCGCATTCCCCTGCGCATCCACTTGCCAGGTCAATGCCGGGGACGCTTCCGCGATAGCGCGGAATCTTGCCTCGCTCTCGCGCAGACTCTGCTCGGCCCGCTTGCGCTCGGTAATGTCAACAAGATACCCGACGCACTCGTTATCGTTGAGTTCTTTTGCTGCAATCAGTGCCCACCAGCGTGAGCCGTCCTTGCGAAATAATTCCTTTTCATAAGGAGAAATGCGGCCCGTTGCCTTGAGTTCCTCCGTAGCTCGCGAAGAAACTGTTCTCCATTCCGCCGGCGTAAGGTCGTCGCACCGCAATAGACCCGCACTCGCATCTTCGCGGCTGAAGCCACTCATCCTCAGAAAGGCGCCGTTCGCTTCAGTAATCCGGTTGTCCCTGTTGAAGAAAATAACACCGACCGTGTCGATCTCGAATGCAGTTCGGAAGCGCTCCTGTGCTTCACGCATCGCCTTTTCGGTTTTTTGGCGCGTTTTCACATGCTCGGTAACGTCGATTCCGTGACCCAGGATACGCTGGGATGTGCCGTCCTCGCCCGAAAGAGGGAGATAAGTAATATCAATGAACCGGTCTTCAGGCTGTTGGCCGGGATTCGGGATAACTGCCACAGGCAGTTCGAATCCCATGAACGGTTTTCCTGTTGTCAGCACCCTCGTAAGCTCGCAACGATAATTGCCGTTCTCCGCCTCGGGAAGCGCTTCAAATAGCGGACGCCCCAGCAGTTCGCGGTGGCCGACCAACTGGCAGTACGCGTCATTGGCAAGCTCGAAGACAAATTCCGGGCCTTGAAGCACATGCAGGAAAGACGGCGCATTATGGAATACTTCTTCCAGCAGCTGTATTCGTTTCGCTTGCAGCGCCTCTTTGAGGTGGTGACGTTCCGATTCCCACGCCCGTAACCTGATTACTTCGGTCTTCTCGCTAACCCCCACAAACACGGCGCTCGCCCCGCCTGTCTCAGTGCAGGCTTCATCGGAAAGACCGCGTGGAAGGCCGATATCCGCTGAAATAGGACTGAAGGTAAACTTGAAGAAAGCCTCTTCAGGCGTACCCGTCCCATTGATAACGAGCCGCTGATCATCAAAAATAAATGATTCCCGCCGTTTCATCACACCTTCACAGATAGGCGACAGAAAATCCCATGCCTCGGGCCAGCATGCGGAGACTGGCTGCCCCAGACCCATGGGATGTTTCGCGCACATCAAGTCGCGATAACCGTCGTTATAGATCTGTATGAGCTTCGGCCCGCATAATAACAAGGCAGGGGAAGGCAGCAAAAGCATGAAGTTAACCGCAAACTGAAGATTCAGGGGCCAGGTCGAGATTGGCCCGAGGTCAGATTCAGCCCAATCATGATCAAAGATTAGCTCGCCCATTTCGCTGCCGCGCAACCAGCCCGGCATTTCTGCCTGAATCATGGGTATCCGCTCCTCCATTTCAGCTTTAGCGTTTTGATATTTGATATCTCGATTGATCGCCAGACACACATGAAGAACGTAGCCAAACTATCCCCCTTCTCGTTACCCCATACAAACCAGCAAAGTCTCCTGTTTTGCTTGTCGCGCACATCGTGAACCTGCGACATTATGCCCAAGAAAAAAGAAATTATGCCATGACCGTGATAATTTTCTCGGAACAGCGCACGATATCGCTGGTACCAATTAGGAACCAGTCCCATATATACTAATGCCGTTATGTAACGAACTGATCCGAAAAAGGCGGTATTGTTTGGTCTTTTGGAGTATGAACGGACCCAGGGGATCCTCTTGGATTGAGCTCATGGGTTAGTCAGGGCCGGCAATGCCTGTGATAATAAAACCTACCACGTATACCATTGTCAAAGAAAAAATTACCAAGGCTTGGCGTCTACCGTTTACTGTGCTTTGTTGTTTATAGCTGTTGCCAGGATTTTAAAAAGGAATGACGCGATGATGGAAGATAATGATGAAAGGCGGCCACGCACTCACATCTTGCAAACTTCCAATACCATTCTTCAGGCGAGCGAGCTTGTCGAGCACGAGCTCAAGCAGGTCAAGGAAGCGTTGGAAGAGAAAACCAGGCAACTTGACCATTCCCTGTCTATCCTGCGTGCCACCATAGAATCGACAGCCGATGGAATCCTGGTTACCGACGAGCATGATAATGTACTTCGCTTCAACGAACGATATCTGGAGATGTGGCAGATCCACCCCGCCATTATCGATACGGGGCAACACCGGCATCTTCTGAAATTCTGCTGCAAGCATTTGGCGGATCCACGGCAATTCCTGGATAAGCTGGAGGAAATCTACGCAACCTGGCCGCCGGAAAGTTATGATTTGCTGGAACTGGCCGATGGCAGAGTGTTCGAGCGCTTTTCAAAGATACAGCACATTGAAGAGCGGCGCGTCGGCCGCATTTGGAGCTTCAGAGACATCACGGCACGCAAGCACGCGGAGGAAGCCCTGCGCGAAAGCACCGAGCGCTTGCGTTTCATGGCTGAAGCAATGCCGCAAAAAATATTCACCGCCCGGGCGGACGGAGCCTTGGATTATTTCAATCAGCAATGGAAAGATTACACAGGTCTTGCCCCTGAGCAAATGGCAGGCTGGGAATGGACAAAACTCATCCATCCCGAAGATATGGATGAGAGCATCGGGCGCTGGCATCACTCTCTGAACACGGGTGAGCCTTTTCGGATGGAATGCCGTTTCCGGCGGGCCGACGGGGATTACCGCTGGCATTTGATCCAGACTCAGGCCAGACGCGATGCCAGAGGAAATATATTGATGTGGGTCGGTTCAAATACCGATATCGACCCCATAAAGCGGGCGGACGAGGAAAAAAAACAACTTCTTGAGAATGAAAGAATCGCGAGAAGCGAAGCCGAGCGCGCCAATCAGTTGAAGGATGAATTTCTCGCTACCTTGTCTCACGAGCTCAGGACGCCGCTCAACGCGATCCTTGGATGGTCGCAGCTCATATTGCAGGGAACGATGGGCAAGGAAGACATCCAGCGAGGCCTGGAAACCATCGAGCGGAATGCGCGTGCACAGAACAAGCTTATCGAAGATCTTCTCGAAATGAGCAGTATCATCTCGGGAAAGGTAAGGCTTGATGTGCAGCGGCTGGATCTTGCCGGCATCGCCGAGGCGGCGGTTGAATCCATCGCCCCGGCGGCCGAGGCCAAAGGGATTCGCATCCGGAAAACCATCGAT
Organism: uncultured beta proteobacterium; assembly: GCA_963850515.1. Classification (GTDB taxonomy): domain Bacteria; phylum Pseudomonadota; class Gammaproteobacteria; order Burkholderiales; family Nitrosomonadaceae; genus Nitrosospira. Next base: position 2,068 of record CAWKMH010000006.1, on the reverse strand, counting down.
CCGGCTGCCGGATGGGTTTCAGGGGACAATAATCGGCTTCAGCAGGTCATCTGGAACCTCCTTTCCAATGCGGTTAAATTTACTCCCAAGGGCGGCACCGTAGAGGTTATAGTCGAGAGAGTGGCTTCTCATCTTCATGTTATCGTAAAGGATTCGGGGATGGGCATCAAACCCGAGTTTCTCGCCTATGTTTTTGACCGTTTCCGTCAGGCTGACTCTACACTCACGCGAAATCACGGCGGCCTGGGCCTGGGGCTTGCCATCGTGAAGCAACTCGTGGGACTTCACGGAGGAACGGTTCGGGCGGAAAGCGACGGCGAGGATAAAGGGTCGGCGTTTATCATCAGCCTGCCGCTCGCTCCCATCAGCGAAAAAAAAGACCATCGTTCCGCAGCGTCCACGCAAATTACCTTTGAGGATGGACACATTGCGCTTCCCGGCGTAAAGGTACTGGTCATTGATGACGAACAGGATGCGCGTGAACTCATCAAGGAGGTGCTTACGCTATTTCAAGCCGACGTGATTACCGTTGCCACCGCCGCTGCGGGCCTGGAAATCCTGAAAAACCAGCGGCCCGATGTGATAGTAAGCGATATCGGCATGCCCGAAAAAGATGGATACCAATTCATTCGCGAAGTCAGAAGTCTTCCCGCAACTCGACGGAGGGAAAACGCCCGCCATTGCCCTGAGCGCGTTTGCCCACTCTGAAGATCGGACGAGAGCGATAACTGCCGGTTATCAGATGCATCTCTCGAAACCTGTCGAATCGCATGAACTGGTTGCTGCCATTAAAAATCTGACCGGGTGGATGCGAAAGCCAAGTGTGCGGGGGCATCGCTAGCCGGTCTTGTTTTGAACCGGCCCTTTCCGCCTGAAAACACACCTCCACGACATTGCTTGGCCTCACGCAAAACCTGCATGGCAAAATAGCCGGTTTTATATCAGCCGCTCCCGCCATGAATCGACTATGAGCAACCGACCATGAGCAGCCGACTATGCGCCGCGTGATTTTGCTCGGCGTGCTTGCCCTTTTTTCCTGCATCGCGGCCATATTGGTGGTCGCCGTTGGGGTTGGCGAACTTCTATCCGGCGCGGCGCCTACCGCCGTCAATACGCTATTCACCGATTTTCCGGTCGAGCCGGTACAAATTCCCGTTAGTACCCCTGCAAGAGAAAAAAATTCCAGTGTGCACGGCTGGCTGGCGCGGGGAGTCCGAGGTGGCGGCGCCGTGTTGCTTGTTCATTCGATCCGGAGCAATCGCGTCGAAATGCTGAGCCGCGCCAAGTTCCTTAATGAGCAAGGGTACAACGTTCTCCTCATCGATCTCCAGGCACATGGCGAAACGCCAGGAGACCGGATCACCTTCGGCTTGCGCGAGTCGGAAGACGTGGAAGCCGCAGTAGCCTATCTGCGTAATACATTCCCGGGCGAACGGATCGCAGCCATCGGGGTTTCACTCGGGGCGGCCGCGATCGTACTCGCAAAAAATCCGTTGCGGCTTGACGCGGTGGTGCTCGAATCGCTCCATCCCACTATCGAGGAAGCTGTTGAAAACCGCTTGAGGCTCCATCTTGGGCAGATCGGTCCCGTTTTTTCTCCACTCCTGCTGTCACAGTTATCGTTTCGTCTGGACGCCTCTCCCGATGAGTTGAACCCCATCAGCCGGATAGGCAATCTCAACGCGCCATTACTACTGATTTCCGGCACCGACGATCGGCATACCACAGTGGCGGAAGCCGAACGTTTATTTGACCGCCCGGCAGCCGAAAGAAATCTGGATCGTCCCTGGAGGGGGCATTTCAATATGCACGCCTATGCGGGTAAAGAATACGAGAATCGTATATCCGATTTTCTTCAATGGTACCTGCGCAAGCGGGATTGATTTACTTTCGAGCCAAGCCATATCCAACAGGTTAGCGCAATGAAAATCCCGGGGTTCCGAGTAGCTAAAGCGGCGTCAGAAAAGAAACCCCGCCCGCGCCCACCGCGGTGCCATCCCGAAGCCGTTGCGCAAACTGATTTCCTTGTGTTTCACTGTCGTCGCCAATAACCCGTCCTATTCGGTTC
>CAWKMH010000005.1:0-8723 GCA_963850515.1 uncultured beta proteobacterium | reverse complement strand
AGAAAGCGCAACCCGTCAGCATGCACACACCAAACAAACGAATGATGGGTTGCGCTTTGCTCCCCCATCCTACAGAATACAGAAGTGATGTTACTTGAGCGGAATCGCGTCAATATATCTTGAGCTACTCTCGGTTTTGTCGTCGAGCATAACCTGAGTACATTGTTTTCCTTAAGGCGACAGAACCTGGCGCTAATACCGGCGTGAGAATCGATAGCCAGGTAGTTCCATCCGGCACAGGCGTGGTATGCTTCGCCGCTATGCTGCCTTCCATCGAACAACGCCTCTCCCTTGAACTCGCCGCCAAACCCGCACAGGTTGCCGCCGCCATCGCCCTGCTGGACGAGGGTGCGACGGTTCCATTCATTGCACGCTACCGCAAGGAAGCCACGGGCGGGCTGGACGATATCCAGTTGCGCCTGCTGGAAGAGCGGCTGCGCTACCTGCGCGAACTGGAAGACAGGCGCGCCGCGATCATTGCCTCCATCGAAGAGCAGGGCAAGATGACGCCGGCCCTGCTGGCTGTCAATCATGCAGGCGGAAGACAAGACGCGGCTGGAAGACCTGTACCTGCCCTTCAGGAAGAAGCGCCGCACCAAGGCGCAAATCGCGCTGGAGGCCGGGCTTGAGCCGCTGGCGGATGCGTTGCTGGCCAACCCGATGCTGCAACCCGAGGAAGAGGCCGGCAAATACCTGAAGCCCGCTTTCGCCACCGATCAAGGCGACAATCCCGGTGTGGAAGATACCAAGGCAGCGCTCGAGGGCGCGCGGCAAATCCTGATGGAGCGCTTTGCCGAAGACGCGGCGCTGCTTCAGTGGCTGCGCGAATATCTGCTGGCGCATGGCGTGGTCGAGTCCAAGATCATCAAGGGCAAGGAGGAGGCCGGCGCCAAGTTCGCCGACTATTTCGACTATTCCGAAACGATCGGCACCATTCCCTCGCATCGCGCGCTGGCCATGTTCCGCGGCCGCCGCGAAGAAATCCTGCATGTTGCCTTGCGGCTGGATTCCGAAGCGGAAAAGCCGAAATGGGATGCGCCGCATAATCCTTGCGAAGCCCGCATTGCCGCGCACTTCGGCATCAGGAACCAAGAACCGGCCGGCTGACGCATGGCTGAGCGACACGGTGCGCTGGACCTGGCGGGTCAAAAGTTTTCTCGCATCTGGAAACCGAACTGATGGGCGCGCTGCGCAAGCGCGCCGAAGCCGAGGCGATCGATGTCTTTGCGCGCAACCTGAAAGCACTGCTGCTGGCTGCGCCTGCCGGGCCACGCGCCACGATGGGCCTCGACCCCGGCCTGCGTACCGGGGTAAAGGTCGCGGTAGTGGATGCGACCGGCAAGGTCATGGATACCGCCGTTATTTATCCGCACCAGCCGCAGGAACGATTGGGAGGGGTCGCTTCATATTCTGGAAAAGCTGGCTGAAAAATACCAGGTATCGCTGATTTCCATCGGCAACGGCACGGCATCGCGCGAAACCGACAAGCTGGCGAAGAGACCTGATCAAGCTGCGCCCGGAACTCAAGCTGACCTCGATCGTCGTGTCGGAAGCGGGCGCATCGGTCTATTCCGCTTCGGAATTCGCCTCGCGCGAATTGCCCGGCATGGATGTATCGCTGCGCGGCGCGGTATCCATCGCACGCCGCCTGCAGGACCCGTTGGCGGAACTGGTGAAGGTCGATCCCAAATCGATCGGCGTCGGCCAATACCAGCACGACGTCGCACAAACCCAACTGGCGCGCTCGCTCGACGCCGTGGTCGAAGATTGCGTCAACGCGGTCGGCGTGGATGTCAACACGGCCTCGTCGCTGCTGCTGGAACGGGTCTCCGGGCTTAACAGTACCGTGGCGCAAAGCATTGTCGCCTATCGCGACATGAAAGGCGTGTTCGCCTCGCGCGGGGCTTTGCGCAAGGTGCCGCGCCTGGGCGACAAAACCTTTGAACAGGCGGCGGGTTTTCTGCGCATCATGAACGGCGACAATCCGCTGGATGCCTCGGCCGTGCATCCCGAATCGTATCCGCTCGTGGAAAAAATCCTCGCCGACCTCAAGCAGGATATCAAGTCGCTCATCGGCAATGGCGAACTGCTGAAATCGCTGAATCCGGCCAGGTATGCGGACGAGAAATACGGCGTACCCACCGATCAGCGATATCCTGAGTGAGCTGGAAAAGCCGGGCCGCGATCCCCGCCCGGAATTCACCACCGCGACATTCAAGGAAGGCGTGAACGAGATGAAGGACCTGCGCCCGGACATGATCCTGGAGGGCGTGGTGACCAATGTCGCCGCGTTCGGCGCGTTCGTCGACATCGGCGTGCATCAGGATGGGCTGGTGCATATTTCCGCGCTTGCCGACAAGTTCGTGAAAGACCCGCATACGGTGGTCAAGGTGGGGCAGGTCGTCAAGGTCAAGGTGGTGGAGATCGATGAAAAGCGCAAGCGGATTGCGCTTACCATGCGCTTGAAGGAGGTTCCCTCGCAACGCGGGCAAGGCGCCGATAAACCTGAACAGCGCGGAGACGGGAAGGAGTATTTATCCCGACCTCAACAACAGAAACAAAAACAGCTACAAAAACGGGAGCCCGTGGTTAATACCGCAATGGCTGCTGCGTTTGCGAAGCTGAAAGGTTAATCCAGTGATTGATCGAATCTAACCTGGTCTGCTCCTGGTGGTCCTTGAGCGCCGTCGAGCCATAAGCTCCACTAACCAAGTTATGGCAGCAATATAGCCTGGGTTTTTGCTTCTGGTATGAGGTTTAATAAACCAGATTCTGAAGTAAGGAGCCGCCGGGGATATCGATAAATAGCCTTGCAGTTTGAGAAAAGTCGGTAACAGCCCCTGTGCTTACGTATTAAGCTTCATATTAAGACTCACCACCAAGGTCTCCTGGTACAAAGGAATTCGGAGGGAATTTCATCCTGTCCTTCATTAAATACGTTGCATCGACTGTGCCAAATGCTCCACCATAAAAACCTGCATTTTTTGTGGAGCCGCATCCCGCATTTACACCGCCGAAGGCACAAGTGCCTGTGATGTATCTAGTATGGGAGCTACGCCCAAACCCCAAAAAACTTAGTGTTCATTTAAAACAATGAGTTATTGGCCCGAAATGCGGTAAGACTCCGGGATGGAAACTGATTTGGCCCGGGCTTCAACACCGCTCGGCCTCTGTGGTGGAGAGGCATTCAAAGTTGCAAGTTGTATGGCCCTTTGCCGATGTAATTCAGCTTGTCTTGCATGGTTTTTTGCGGCTTTATCATATTTGCGGGCCAACGCATGGGCATGTCCCTGTAGATCCTGGGCTGCTCCACCGTAGAGGTAGCTTTTATCCTCATAATGTTCCAGCAGCCGTTTTTGTTCCTGAGCCTTGGCTTGCATTTCTCTGGCTGCATCTTCGTGAAACTTTGCCTTGGTTTCATAATCATCCAGGGTGACAGCACTCTGGACTTCCGCATTAGTATCTGTCGCAGAGGCTGCGGATGAAAACAGTGCTGCCACGAGTAGCGCTGCCACCATGCCGGGGACATATAAAAGGGCAATAACTTTTCCTGTTTTCATTCCTCTTCTCTATTTTTCCGTTCAAACCACATAGGGTAAGAATCACGTTTGTGAAGAAACTGTGAATTTTTTGTGATTTTAATGTGAGGATATATTTTGATCAACCGCGTTCTCAAAAATTTCTTCTAGACGATGGCCGATGAAGCATGAGGTGTCAGACGGGCTGTTCCGTTGAGAGATGGCAATATGCAGCAGGCCGAGGAGGAACATCCGGAACAGAAGCAGGACGGTGACCGGACGTCATCAGTCATAACCCAGACGATCATGCGGCGGGTGCAAGAGGCTACAAGGGTAAAGAAGCGAATAGGGCCTGAGCTATCCCCACAAATTCAGGCACACAATAAGCTTTGATATAAGGATTGATTGTTGTTAGTGATTGCCAGATTTGGCTGGGCAATAATCGAAACGCCGGTTGTTGCAGAAGCAAGCGTGCCAGAAAGATCACCGAATACGGTTCACGCTTGCTGGACGAATTCACGCGCGCCTGTTTAGGGACGGTTGGTTTTTCCCGGCAACACCGATAGAGCAGGAAGGCGCCCAATGCAGCAAGGCTGCCGTCTTTGCAATCCATGACACGGTGGGTTCTGCGTTGCCCAGGCAATCAAAGGATGGTTCTATAATTTTTTTATCCCGCCAGCCGAGGTCGGTCGCCTTCCTTGTGTGTTAACACCAGTTTACTCAGGGCAGGGAGGATAATAAATGTACAGACCATGATCCAGAATATGCCGATGGTAATGATCAAACCCATGCTGGAGATACCGGCGTGCGGCGAGAAAGCCAATCCGCCAAAGCTGGAGGAAGTGGTCAGGGCCCCATAAAATATGGCTCTGGCGGTGCTGGACTGATAGATATTCTGCTCTTCAGAATCAGAAAGCGAATGGCGTAGCCTTACGAGCATGTGGATGCCGTTATCAACCCCCAGTCCCAATAACAGCGGCAGGGCGATGATATTGGCAAAGTTAATGGGAGTGTGGGTGAGAACCGCGCTTGCCATGGTAAAGAGCCCGGCCAGTATGAGCGTTGCCATGATCAGGATGGTATCCATAACGCTGCGCCGGATGGCGAGCAAAACCAGCGTGATGGCGATCAGGGCAATCACGATAGCCTCCTGAAAAGCATCGACCACTACCTTCATGGATTCCCAGTATATGATCGGCAGGCCGGTTGTTTCCGGTGCGACCGATTGCACCTCGGTAATAAATTCCTTCAGATTGGCCAGATCATTCAGGTCTTTTTTTGGAAAAATCTGGACGCGGTACAAACCGTCCTTGCTCAGCCATCGGTCCCGGATATCGGAAGGCAGATCGTCCAGGCTGATTTTTCTGGCTTCCAGACTGGCTGATAATTCTTTCATGACCTGCGGTAATGTGCCGAGCAACGCGGTCTGGATTTTTTCAATGAAAATCGTCCGGCTGGGTTGTTGCCGTTCATCAAGCTGGATCAAAATTTCCTGCAATTCCTTTTTTAAGGCGTGTCAATGACGCGCGATCCTGGACGTTGGTTTTTTGGGGCAGCAGTTTGTCAATGGTTTTTATCAGATGGGTGATGCCGGGGGCCGGGTCGACATCGGTTTTTAGTTGGGGGAAATGCTGCACTTGCGGCCCAAGCATCAGCCCCAGGTCTTCAATCAAGACCAGTTTTTCATCCTGGTCCGTGGGCTGAAGGTCAAAAAGACTGATGGTTTTACCAACCGAAGCCAATGCCGACAGCTTTTGTTGCAGGATTTTGGTGCTATTTCCATCCTTGGCCAGGACATCCAACGTCAGTGGCGTGGTTTCCTCGTCTTCCATTAATTTTTTGAACGCGATAACCGATTCGGTACCAGGATCGCGAAGGTCGATCGGATTAAAATCGGTTTTCACATTAAGCGCCAACACGATGGAAATCAGGGCCACAACGAGGGTGGCGACGGAGATCGGTTTGGCATAACGGATCGGTATGGCCGCCAGTTTCTTTGACAGGTTTGAGACCAGATGCCGATTTTCCTCCGACCTGAACTTCCCCGGTGCCGGCAGGATTTTTAACAGCGCAGGTAAGGTAACCAACGTGATCAGCAGGCAAATAAACAGACTGGTCCCTGCCAGCAGGCCAAGCTCGGCGACGCCTTTGTAATCAGTCGGCATAAAAGCATACAGCCCGATGGATGTCGTGCCGGCGGCCAGCAGCAGCGACGGCCCCACGGTCATGAAGGTATCGTGCAGCGCCCGCTCTTTATCGGCATGATCGTTCAAATTATCCCGATAGCGTAAGCAAAAATGAATCGCATATTCCACGCCCAGGCCGATATTGGATACTGCAAAAGCGATTGAAATCAGGTTTAATTCTGTGACGGCGATGGTAGCGAATGCGCCGCAGAAAACCATGCCCAAGGTCAGCGTCAGCAACGTGGCTACCGTAAGCAAAATAGATCGGTAAGCAACCAGTAAAATAAATAACACCAGGACAACGGAGAAAACGCTGGCGGTAAAGGTGCCGGTGCTGATGCCTGCAAGCTCATCATCTTCAAGGCCGATTTCGCCCGTCACCCAAACCTTGACAGCCGGCAGACCGGGATCCTGAATATCCGCAGCGGCTTTGCGGATAGCCTCGATCGCGCTTTCGGCGGGACGGATATGCGAGTGATCGAGCTTGGGCGAGACAATAATGAACGCCTTGTTGGAATGTTTTCTCTTCTCGGCAATCAATGATTCCCAGGAGAGCAAAGCTTTTTCCCCATTGATCGTTTTATGCAAAACAGATGCGATCTTGTCGGCCAGCGAAGCTAAATCGATAGGTACAACCTGGGTCTTGTCTGCTGCCTCCTTATCTGTGGCCTTCAGGGCATCCTCAAAAATAGAAAAAAAACCAGTCAGATCGGGTTTCTGGGCAATTCTGCCGATAAACGGCTGGGCGATCGACAGGTTGTTGGACAGCGCCTGCAACTCGTCGGTATCCAGATAAAGCAGGCCATTCTGGCGGAAAAATTCGCTGTCATCGGGAATGTAAGCCGAATTGAAGCGATCTGTATTGTTGCGGAGCAGGCCCAGCAGTTTTCTACTGGCGGATTTGGTCAGTTCAGGCGTATCCGACTCGACCACCAGCAACAGCGTGCTCAAGTCCTGGGAAAAAGCTTGCTCATGAAGGCGGCGGTATTGCTGAAAAGGCGCATCGGGCGCGATCAGCTTGCTGGTATCGGTATCGATGCGTATATGGTCGACGGTGTAGTTGCCGGCCAGAATACCGAGCACAACCACTATTGACAGTACCGTAAAAGGGTGGCCTCAGCGTCCACTTTCCCCAAGACGCATAACTGCGGATTGTTAGCATAATCGATCGGGCTGGGCTCGATTAATTTATTTGAGACTCGATTAATCTGACAGCGGTTTTGCGGAAGACGCCGCTACCCGATTCGATACGGTTGAGAATTTGAACGGACGTCCAAGCGCAAACGCAAAACCAAAAAGCTCGTTTCCATCGGTAATATGTCGGAATTCTGTAAGACCGTCGCGTGAACGCTGGTTACCCGATGCGGCACCTGTCCGAATACCTTCAGTTTGCGGAAATGTTCTTCGCGACAGAACGACTCGGAAACAATTTCGATTCACCAAGAGCTGTAACCGAAGTCGCCCTATTCATATCTGGAGGCGGGTTTTCTCAGTATAACGTGGATTCCTGCTCATTATGGGCCGTGTCGGCGGCCAGATCGGCGATATTGCCGCGTATGCTGCAGCTGATGACTTCAATGCAGCTTTTCCAGAAACCCCCCGAAAGGAGTTGCAGGCCGCGGAAATACCGGTTGGAAATCTCCGTCGGCGCGGTATACCGGCAGGTAATGCCCAGACCCTCTTCATTCAGATTGATTGTCTTGTGCCACATCCATGGCGGAAAAAACAAAACATCGCCGGGGTGCAGGTCGAATTCATAGCGCGGCGCATATTCCGTCAGCGCATAGGCATCACGATCACTCGGTTCGCCCTGCGCATCGGCGCTGAATTCCGCAAACCGTCGCATGCCGTTCCCACGCGCCGCCGGGTACATCAGCCAGGAGTATTCCGACTCGATCAACGTCCAACGCTTGGACCCCGATACGGCCATATACCAATTCGGACCTTCCTCGCAGTGATAGTTGGCATTCAACCCCGCTCCCAGTCCCAGAATCAGAAAACTCAGAACAGGTTTCGACGGCCGGCCCATGACAGGAAAATATCTATGTGACCGTGGGATGCCAAAATATTCGTAAAAAGTTGGGTTTTGGTCGAGCAGCAGTTGTTGCGGGATGAAATTGCGGCGGCGATCCTCGGCGATCTGGCGCAGGGACGTATTGACCATCTTCTTGGTACCCTTGTCCAAAGCCTGCACCACGGTGTTTGGAAATCGTTCCGCGAGCCTTGCGAGCGTCCAGTCTTCAGAGGCATTTTCTACAAATCCGCGCAGCACGCACGGAATGGACCGCTTGACGTGCTCACGGTAAAATCGGTGCGGATCGATCTCGCCAGGCCCATACTCGGAAATTGCCAGAACTTGCCTGCGCGGTACGCCGTAGTTTTGCAATCGCCGTAGTATCCGCTGCTCCCTACGCCGACGGACGTCTCGCAACATGTCAGGATTAGCGGACAGGTGCTGACACAACATGATGCTCTTCAGCGCCAGCACATTACCGTATCCCAGGGGCAGTTTCGCTACCCCGCGCTTGCCTATTCGCTCAATAAGAAATGTGTGCAAGAAAAGTTGCTGCTCCACCACCAATTGCCACATGACATATAGAAGTGTGGCCATTCCAGCTAGCGGTGTAGCCAACAGGTTTCTCGTATACGCCAGCGCCGTTTCTTTTTTTGTCTTGCCTGTACTCGCCATCGGATGCCTCCTTTGGTTCGCTTCTCTACGTTTAATTTCACCTCAAGAATTGATTCATGCAAAACTTTGTTACTTGTTCAGCTAAATCTGATTCCGGTATGTCGATGATAATGGCGGAAAGATACAAGTTAAGGTTGCCGCCGGCGAATTGGTTCCCGAGTTAGAGGTTGCCGGGAGTCGATTCTAATTTCAATACTGGAGCCATGCGATACCACGGGGTCCGTCCTATGCTGCCTGACAAGCCCTTTTACATTAGCCAACGCAGCAGCAATCGTCAAGCCTGCTTTTTCGTGATGAAGATTATCCATCTACCTGGACCGGCTCGCGGAA
>CAWKMH010000004.1:0-45373 GCA_963850515.1 uncultured beta proteobacterium | reverse complement strand
GAAATCGGCATGATCTCTTCCCACTGCCCTTCGATGGTTGGCCTTCGTGCAGCCGCTGGAAACCAGATCCACAATCGCGTTCCGCCGATCCTACCAGCGGCGCGAGTTCCATCAAACCGTAGAGCTTGATAAGATCCGCCATAATGTGCTTTTCAGCAAAGTGTTAAGCTTCGTGCTGTTTTCTAAATATTTCAGTGCAACTGGCGCACTGGCGCTGGCCGGCTTACAGCCTCTTCGTGATTAATGAAATCATCGCGCACCGCCACCATCATGCAGCAGCAGGCAATATTCAAGTCCAGCAGCTAATAAGTTATGGCCATGCTGCAGCCAGTGCGTTTTCCTTTGCCCCGCCAATGCCCGTATCCACAAGCGCGTGCTGCACGTGCCATCGGTGTAATCCGAGGCTCGTGCGGTGGTTAAGCCACACATCACCACACGATTGGTCGCAAGGATCAGCTTACGCGACGTTTCAGGATCATCTGGCGCGACGATGCCGGCTGCTTCAACAGGGGCGAGGTGGGTGCAAATGAGGCCCTTGGAGAGGGCGGTGTGGTGTCGTCATGGAGGATTATTCCGAAGGCCTGGTTTGACCCAAAAGTCGGCAAGCCGACATTTCACAAAGTGTTCAACCACGAATAACCCTGCAGTACGAACTAGTATTCGGCGAAATTCAAGTCAGCTGACAAATGCGGAGACCTTCAAAGGTTACGAGTGCCTTAGAGAACAGAAAAACCGACAATAACAACCCGAGTGCGACCATGCGTGTAACACCCTTACCATGGTGGTATCCCCGGCTAAGATTGTAGCTCTTCAATGCTTTAGCGCATGCGTAGGCCTGTACAAGTATTTACCTATGGTAAAAAGGGATTGTGTCATTAGAATTACTCGCAATAACTCCTGGATAAAGAATTACCCAACCTTCGTTTTGAAGTTCCTATAAAAACTCCAAAACGAGAAAAAAAAGCCTTAATACCTTAAAAAAAATGTGGATTTCACAATTTCTTCACAATTTATCGCACAATTTCATCACACTTAATTCTTGATACTTAGCATGTATCACGAGTCTTCACATAAATTCACACTTACTTCACACTTATCCGCATTTTTTGTGTGCGCATCCTTTCACAAAATACTTAGGAAGCGGAGTGGGAGTTTGTGGACGGAAGTCCACAAAAAAGTAAAAGCGAAAATAAAAAATGCCACTTAAAACTTGTGGAACAAATAATAGCGTTAATAGAGGTTGGATAAGCGGTGCTCAAAAAACTTTTTAAGTATATTTCTGTGTTTTTCTGTTGACAGCCTGTATGTCTTATGCCGTCTAGAAACAGACAGCGAGCTTAAGAAAAGGTTTCGAAACCCTGGAAGCTGAGGTTGTAAGTGGGAGAAACGTGACTTGAAACCCAAGGGGGGGCGAGGGAATGGATAGGCGGAGCGCGGATTCGCAGTATCGCCAAAAGTACACGATACCGTAACGCCGTGGCCGTCTTCTGCTTCGCCCGCGCAAACGGGTGACAAGACTCAAGAAGAAGCCGGAAGCCGTGGGAGCAAAACCGAGAAGCGTGGAAAAACCGGTGGCGGGCGCAGGATGGCAGGATGCCGATGGTGGATGCACGGCCTTGACGGAAAAAACGTGCGGATGGTGGCGTGACCTCGAAGCAGGACTCGGTTCTTGGGTTTCCAGACCATACTAGATGCAGGTTATGACGTCCCCGACATATCGACTTCACTTCGTAAGCTGGCTCTGGCAAGTCCAATTTCGGCCGCAGCCGGGTGGTTTGCGTCGCCGACGGCACGCAGGTGGATGCTGGTGGTAATGGGGTATGACTGAAGATGGAATGGGTCTGAATTTTTGCTTTCTCAACGATATATCGCTATTATTCCCAGTTCAGCATTCTAACAGCGCTTTGTTTTCCAGCCGGATCGTCGGCCGCAGGCATTGTGCGGCCGAAGGCGTAGTGCCGGAGGATGACTTTCAGCTATGGCAACGGACTCTTTACCGGGCAGGCCTATCTTGCCTACTATGCCGCTATCCGCGATGAGCGGCCAGGGATTTCATCCATAACTCGATCACCTCGGTGTAAAACCGGGCCTGTTCAATTTAAAAATCTCACCAGTAAGTCCGTAGGCGTTCACTTGTCGGAGAACATGTCGATTCCATTAAAGACAGATATAAGAAGGAAAATACGGGACAGTTGTGATGCATGGGATGGGTCCTCGGTAGGTGTGCTATAAAAATCACCCCTGCGCTTCGCGGCTGGTGCTGTATGTACAAGGGAGACATCTCCAAGGAATTCTATCAAGCCAGCATAAGGTTCATTTACTGCAGCCTAGAGCCTGTCGGACTTAAAGAGATGAGCAGCGAAAAAGTGACTGGATGAGGCCAGATTTTGAAAATTTTGAAGGCCAATATTTTTTTCTTTGTGTCCAAAAAGCCAAACGAAACATGAAACCGACCAGACGCTTTTGCAGTCGATTTCCTTTAAGTCCGACGGCTGCTAAAAGTGAATGTGCGCACAGGAATGATGATCCTTGACTTTACCTACCAGATGAATATGGGTATAACACGTCAGGATTGACCCCCATCGGTATTTGTTTAAGCGAGCGCTGAAACACAATAGAAGTGTTGTACCGCAAAGCATTATCGTAATCATAGGATGATGGTACAGGCATTGCCCGGCCATTGGCGGGCAAAAGAGTGGGAAAAGTGAGCGAATTGGTAGTCAGCCCAGGGTGGAGTCGGGGACTTGGCGCGCCAAGTCTACTTTAACGTCCACGCCGGGATCACCGGTCTTGAGGCCGAATGGCGGATCCGGTACTGGAGATGCAGGAAAAATAGATCATATGACAAGCGCGGAGCTGCAAGCCGTGATAGCAGAATTGCGGCCGCCGGATGTATGCGATCTGATGGAGCGTGACCACGAGATACTAGCGGCCCGGCAGGCCGGTGATTCGTTGGCGGAGCAGTTGCGGCAGGCCAGGATGGACGAAATGAATGCAAGCCGTCAGATGGACAACTGGCGATATGCTCATCCGTTTCGGGCCAATTCATGATCTCGGGCTGATGCCGTCCAGATTTCTTGCCGAGCGCGAAGAAATCAAGGCCGGAGCCGAAATAGAAGTACTGAAGCTGGCCTCGCGTGTTTATGACGCTGCGGAATATGCCGTGAATAGAGAGAACAAGGTTGAGGCTCGTATACGGCTGGAACAGGCGCCGGTGCGTGAGTATATGGCCGAGCTGGAGCGTCTCAAACGGCAGAAGGCTAAGGGGAACTGCCGAGCGGTGGCAAACACAAGAGTTGGACGATACCCAGTTTTCGGTGTTGGGCCCGGGGATGAAAGCTTATGATTGAGGCGACGCCGGAGTAGCCGGAGGACGCCTTGCCGAATTGTTGCGCAAAACCGCCCGGAAAGGTAGTATAGAGTTAGAGTAGGTCGGAACTGGGTCGCTTATGCCTTTTCTATATATGAATCGCCCGTTTATCCACGCTCAGCGCCGCTTCGTGCAGGACTTCCGACAGTGAGGGATGAGCATGAACGATGCGCGCAATATCTTCGCTGCTGGCCGCGAATTCCATTGCCACGACCGCTTCGGCGATCATCTCGGAAACATAGGGCCGATCATATGGACGCCGAGGATGCGGTCGGTGTTCGCGTCAGCCAGTACTTTGACGAAACCGCCGGTCTCGCCCAATGCGCGCGCACGTCCGTTAGCCATGAAGGGAAACTGCCCCGCTTTATATTGAATACCTGCTGTTTTCAGTTCCTGTTCGGTCTTGCCCACCCAGGCAATTTCCGGTGAGGTATAGATTACCCAGGGAATGTGTCGAGATTCACATGTCCCGCCTGACCCGCGATGGTTTCGGCTACCGCGACGCCTTCTTCGGAGGCTTTATGCGCCAGCATGGGCCCGCGCACCACGTCACCCACGGCATATATATTGGGCAGGTTGGTGCGGCAATTGCTGTCCACTTCGATGTAACCGCGGTCATCCATTTTGAGCCCGACATTTTCCGCACCCAAGCCGGCCGTATTGGGAACCCGGCCCACCGCGACGATCAGTTTGTCCACTTCCAGTTTTTGCGTCCCCTTTGTCCTCAGCGTCCGCATACTCCACGGTGATGCTCTTTCGCCCGTTTTGATTCCGCTTATCTTGATACCCGTTTGTATTACCAGGCCTGTTTCTCTGGTGAAGATTTTTTGTGCCTCTTTTGCCACTTGCTCGTCGGCGGCCGTGAGAAACCCGGGCAGTGCTTCGAGAATGGTGACTTCCGAACCGAGCCTCCGCCACACGCTGCCCATTTCCAGGCCGATCACGCCCGCGCCAATCACGCCCAGCCGTTTTGGCGTTTCCGTCAGCGCCAGTGCGCCGGTATTGTCCAGTATCCGCTCATTGTCCACCGGTGCGAACGGCAATTGACGCGGGGTCGAACCCGTGGCGATGATGATGTGTTTTGCCTCGACGGTGTCGATCTTATCCCCGTTCTTCACTTCGATTTGCCAGAGCCTATTGTTGCCATCATCTTTACCGCTCTTGAGCAATGTGCCACGTCCGTGCATCGACGTCACCTTATTTTTCTTAAGCAGCATGGCAACGCCGCCGGTGAAGCCGCGACAATTTTATCCTTGCGGGACATCATTACCGGGACGTCCACGGACAGGCCTTCGATCTTGATCCCATGAGCCGCGAATTTATGCGCGGCACGTTCATAATTCTCCGACGATTCCAGCAGCGCCTTTGATGGGATGCAGCCGACATTCAGGCAGGTTCCACCAAGGCTGGCCTTGCCTTGCGGATTTTTCCACTCATCTATGCAAACGGTATTGAGCCCCAATTGGGCGCAACGGATCGCCGCGACATAGCCGCCGGGGCCGGCGCCGATGACAGCCACATCAAAAGATTGAGACATATGGGTACTTTATGAAGATAGAATAAAAATGAGTTGCAGGAGGATGCGAGATTTATGAAATTCGTTGCGCTCTCAGGCTTCCAGTAACGGGCTCATGGGATATTCCAGCGCCTCTTTCATCGCCACCAGCGAAAGTACCGCTTCTCGCCCGTCTATGATCCGGTGATCGTAGGATAAGCGCGAGATAACCCATCGGACGAATCACCACCTGGCCATTCTCGGCTACTGGCCGCTCCTTGGTGGCGTGAATGCCAAGAATCGCGCTTTGTGGCGGGATTAATGATGGGGGTGGAGAGCATCGAGCCGAATACGCCGCCATTGGTGATGGAGAAGGTGCCGCCCGTCAGCTCTTCAATCGTTAATTTGCCATCCAGGGCGCGCTTGCCGAAATCTGCAATCTGCCTTTCAATCCCCGCCTGTGACAAAGTGTCGGCATCGCGAATGATGGGAACCACCAGTCCGCGTGGGCTGCTTACCGCGATGCCAATATCGTAATAGCCGTGGTAGACGATGTCGTTTCCATCCACCGACGCATTGACAATAGGAAATTTTTTCAGTGCCGCTACCGCCGCCTTGATAAAAAATGACATGAGGCCAAGCTTGACGCCATGCTCTTTTTCAAATCTCATCCTTATAGCGGGCGCGCAGGTCCATTATCGCTTGCATGTTGACTTCGTTGAATGTGGTAAGTATCGCGGCGGTGGATTGCGACTGCACGAGTCGCTCGGCGATGCGCGCCCGTAACCGGGACATCGGCACCCGTTGTTCGGGTCGGTTACCCGTAGGCGCAGGCGTGGCCGTCGCGGAAGGTGCGGTAGGTGAAGATGCGGAGTTGCCGAAGGCGGGAGCTGCCGGTGACGGCGAGGGCGAAGGCGCGCCAGAGGGCGGGTTTCTTTTCCACATGTGCCGCCACATCCTCTTTGGTTATTCGGCCGTCGCGTCCGCTACCTTTGATCGAGCTGATTTCTCCGACATCAAGATTTGCCTGCGCCGCCAGATTTCGGGCGGCGGGCATCATCGCCGGGAGCTGCCGCAACGGCCGAGGTGGCCTCGGGAGGGGCCGGACTTGAGCGCTCTGAGCGAGCCGACCGCCGCCGCCGCAGTTCAGCTGGAGTCGCCTTGGTTTCGGCTGGAGCGGCCTCGGTGTCTATGGTGGCGATGATTTCGCCGCCTGCTACTATCGCCCCGTCACCCTTGACGATTTTGGCCAATACGCCGGTGGCAGGCGCCGGCAATTCCATCACGACTTTATCTGTTTCGATATCAATCAGATTCTCGTCTCTATCAACATGTTCGCCTTCTTTTTTATGCCAGGAAAGCAATGTGGCTTCCGCCACGGATTCGGATAAAACCGGAACTTTGACATCGACGAGCATGGTTCTTCCTTTGGCTTAAATTTTTTCGCGAAACGCTGCCACTATCAATTCGTTCTGCTGAAATTTGTGTTTCGCCAGATACCCCACCGCCGGGAGACGCTGACGACGGCCGCAACGCATAGCCTAGAACCTGGTCGGGACGCTTGTGCCGCAGCAGGTAGTGCTGGATACGGTGCCAGGCACCCTGGTTGCCGGGTTCCTCCTGACACCAGAGTATATCTTTAGCTTGAGGATAGCGGTCAACCTCAATCTGGAAATCATCATGCGGAAAAGGGTACAACTGCTCGATACGAACAATTGCGATATCCTTGATTCCGTGTTCCCGGCGATAAGCCAGCAGTTCGTAATATATCTTGCCGCAGCAGGCGATGACGCGCCGTACATTTTGCGGATCGAGCTTTTCCATCTTCGGGAATCACGTTCTGGAAACTGCCATTGGCCAGATCTTCGAGACTTGATAAGGACTCCTTATGGCGCAACAGGCTTTTAGGACTCATGATGATAAGCGGCTTGCGCAACGGCCGGATCATTTGCCGCCGAAGCATGTGAAACATCTGTGCGGAGGTGGATGGAACGCACACCTGGATATTGTATTCGGCGCAGAGTTGCAGAAAACGCTCCAGCCGTGCGGAGGAGTGCTCGGGCCCTTGCCCTTCATAGCCGTGCGGCAGCATCATCACCAGGCCGCATAAACGGCCCCATTTGGCTTCGCCGGAGGCGATGAACTGGTCTATCACAACCTGCGCACCGTTTGCAAAATCGCCAAACTGCGCCTCCCACACTACCAGTTCATTTGGTTCCGCGGTTGCATAGCCGTACTCGAAGCCCAGCACGGCTTCTTCCGAGAGTACTGAATCGATGATGACGAAACCAGGCTGCTCGGGAGCAATATGGCGCAAGGGGAACATACGTTCCCTCGTTCCATCGCGCCCGGTTCTGGTCATGCAGCACAGCATGGCGGTGAAAAAAAGTTCCACGTCCCGAATCTTGCCCGGAAATGCGTACGGCATATCCGTCTTTCAGAAGCGCCGCATAAGCAAGGGTTTCAGCCATTCCCCAATCCAGCGGTAATTTTCCTTCGCCCATCAAGCGGCGGTCGGCGATGACCTTTTCCACCCGTGCATGTAACTTGAACTTGGAGGGAATATCCGTTAACCGCGCGGCCAGATTTTTTAATTCCGCTATCGGCAGCCCGGTCTGCACCTTCATGTCCCACTTGTTATTCTTCAGGAAGGGTGTCCAGTCCACCGCATTCGAAGATTTGTAGCCATAAAGGATGGTTTTGTTGGGGTTGCGGCCTGCATCCATGTCATCCCGATAGGCTTTTACCATCAGCTCGGCCTGGCCGGCGCCGATGACGCCTTCGGCTTCCAGTTTATCGGCATAGAGCTTGCGCGTGCCGGGATGGCGGCCGATAATCTTGTACATCAGCGGTTGAGTCACCATGGGCTCGTCCTGCTCGTTGTGGCCGAGGGTGCGGAAACAAACCATGTCCACGACCACATCCTTATGAAACTTCATCCGGAAATCGAGCGCGATCTCAGCCACCATGACGACTGCCTCAGGGTCATCCCCGTTGACATGGAGAATCGGCGCTTCGATCATTTTCGACACATCAGTGCAATAAAGTGTGGAGCGCGTATCACGCGGATCAGAAGTTGTGAAACCGATCTGGTTATTGATAATGACATGTATCGTGCCGCCGGTACCGTAGCCGCGCGTTTGCGACAGATTCAGGGTTTCCATCACCACGCCCTGGGCCGAGTATGCGGCGTCGCCATGCAGAAGCACGGGCAGCGCCAGATCGCCATGCCTGTCTCGCAAGCGCTGCTGACGGGCGCGCACCGAGCCTTGCACTACCGGGTCTACGATTTCCAGATGTGATGGGTTGAATGCCAGCGTCAGGCGCATCGTACCGCCCGGAGTGGATACCGCGGAGGAAAAACCCTGGTGATATTTGACGTCGCCTTCCGTCAGGTCCTGCGCATATTTGCCTTCGAATTCCTGGAACAGATCGGCTCGGCAACTTGCCCAAGTGTGTTGACCAGGACATTAAGCCGTGCGCGATGGGCCATGCCGATGATCATCTGCTGCACGCCCATCTGGCCCGCGCGCTGCAGCAGATTGTCCAATAGCGGAATCAGGCTTTCGCCGCCTTCGCCGGAAAAGCGTTTCTGCCCGACATAGCGTGTATGCAGATACTTTTCCAATCCTTCCGCCGCATTGAGGCGTTCCAGGATATGGCGTTTGTATTCAGGGGAGAACCGGGGTTGTGCGCGCGAACCTTCGATGCGATTCTGTATCCACCGTTTTTGCTCGGTATCGGTAATGTACATATACTCGACGCCGATACTGCCACAGTAGGTTTCCCGCAGTATGCGCAGAATTTCCGCCAACGATGCGCGCGGCGGACCGATCAATGAGCCGGTGCCGAAAACCGTGCTCATGTCCGCCTCTGTCAGTCCGTAATAGGCTGGGTTCAAGTTCGGGAATATGCGGCTTTTCCTGATGCTTGAGGGGGTCGAGATCCGCATGGCGCACGCCCAGGAAAGCGGTATGCATTGATGATTTGCAATACCGATATCTGCTTGCGTTCTGTTTCCAGGTCGTAATCGTCCTGTAGCAGTTCCTGATCGGGGCTATGTCCGCTGAGGCGCCAGGGCGCTGCCGCGGCTCGGCTGAACGATTCGATTTCCGATGAGTACGGCACATTTTGAGAAGCCTGCCCAGCCGATCCGGCCGTTCCTTCCGCCTGCCGCAGTTTGTCGAAGTATTCATGCCATTCCGGCGGAACCGATTCCGGATTGTGCAGGTACTTTTCATAAAGCCCTTCAATGAAGGACGCATTGGTACCGAACAGCAAGGAATCCTCAAACAGTTGCTTCATCATGGCTGGAGATCTCCTCGGCTGGCAGAGCGAGATTACTTGCGTAACGCAATCGGGACTACATCTCGCGTGGCAGCCCCAGTATAGAGCTGACGTGGTCGCCCTATTTTATAGTCCGGATCGGAAATCATTTCGTTCCACTGGGCAATCCAGCCTACCGTGCGCGCCATGGTAAAAATGGCAGTGAACATGGAGACCGGGATTCCCAAAGCACGCTGCACAATGCCGGAGTAAAAGTCAACATTGGGATAAAGTTTCTTGGAGATGAAATATTCGTCTTCAAGCGCAATTTTCTCCAGTTTCAGCGCCAGCTTGAACAAGCGATCGTCATGCAGCCCCAGTTCGCTCAGCACTTCATGGCAGGTTTCGCGCATCAGCTTGGCGCGGGGATCAAAATTCTTGTATACACGGTGGCCGAAGCCCACCAGCCTGAAACTGTCATTTTTGTCTTTAGCGCGCTCGATATATTCGCCGATGCGCGAGTCGTCGCCAATTTCCTCCAGCATGTTCAGGCAGGCTTCGTTTGCTCCGCCATGCGCAGGTCCCCATAGGCAGGCGATACCGGCGGAGATGCAGGCAAATGGATTGGCACCGCTGGACCCGGCGAGCCGCACGGTGGAAGTGGAAGCGTTCTGCTCGTGATCGGCATGCAGGATCAGAATACGGTCCAGCGCCCGCGCCAGCACCGGGTTGGGCTTATATTCCTCGGCGGGCGTGGCGAACATCATGTGCATGAAATTTTCCGCATAGCTAAGATTGTTGCGCGGATATATGAAAGGCTGGCCGATATTATATTTATATGTCATTGCAGTGATGGTAGGTAGCTTTGCTACCAGCCGGAAGGCCGACAGTTCACGGTGGTTGGCATCGGAAATGTCCATCGCATCATGATAAAACGCCGACAATGCACCGACTACTCCGACCATCACCGCCATGGGATGGGCATCGCGGCGAAAACCGGTAAAAAAGCGCGCGAGTTGCTCATGCACCATCGTGTGATCTTTGATGGTCTTGTCGAACGCGGACTTCTGACTTCTGGTCGGCAGTTCTCCATTCATCAGCAAATGGCACACTTCCATGAAATCACATCGCTTGGCCAACTGCTCGATCGGGTAGCCCCGATAAAGCAGAATGCCCTTATCGCCATCAATGTAAGTTATTTTGGAACTGCAACTGGCAGTGGACAGGAAGCCGGGATCGTAAGTGAATACCCCGCTCTTGGCATGCAGAGTACGAATGTCCACCACATCCGGCCCCATGCTGCCGGCCATGATGGGAAATTCAGCCGGATGATTGCCGTTATCCAGATTGAGAGTCGCTATATGTTTTTGTTCCATGTCGTTCCCCCATTATTTCTTTCCGGCAAAAAAAGCCGCGATGCAATGTAAATAGTCTGCAAGAGATGCAGTACGGGTTGCAGTCCTGCCTATCCTCCGCTTCTTTCTTTAGCGCGATCATATCCCATAAGTCATTATCAGGAAGATCCAGCAATATTTCAAATTGCCGGAGCTCGGCTTCATCCAGTTTAGCGTAATACGCATCCATAAACCGTTGCAGCACGATATCCAGTTCCAGCAGGCCACGACGGCAACGCCATCGGGCACGCTCCAGTTTTCTCATACCGTTCTTTTAACCATCATGTCTTTGATCCGCCCGATGGCGCTGGTGGGATTCAATTCCTTGGGGCATACGTCCACGCAGTTCATGATGGAATGGCAGCGGAACAGGCGGTATGGATCTTCCAGATAATCCAGGCGCTCGGCTGTTGCCTGGTCGCGGCTGTCGGCGAGAAAGCGGTATGCTTGCAATAGCCCGGCGGGGCCCACGAATTTATCAGGATTCCACCAGAATGAAGGACACGCAGTGGAGCAGCATGCGCAGAGAATGCATTCGTATAGTCCATCCAGCTTTGCCCGGTCTTCAGGCGATTGCAACCGCTCGGTTTCAGGGGGGGGATCATTATTGATGAGGTAAGGCTTGATCGAATGATACTGCTGGAAAAATTGCGTCATATCCACGATCAGGTCGCGTATCACGGGGAGCCCTGGCAATGGCCGCAGTTCCACGGGCTCTTTCAATCCGGCCACAGGGGTAATGCACGCCAATCCGTTGCGCCCGTTGATATTCATTCCGTCCGATCCACATACGCCTTCCCGGCAGGAACGGCGCAGACTCAAGCTGTCATCCACGGTTTTTATCCGGATGAGCGCATCCAGCAGCATCCTGTCGGCCGGTTCCAGCGCAATATCATAGTCCTGCATATAAGGCTTTTCGTCCTTGTCGGGATCGAAGCGAAAAATGGAGAATTTCATAGTCTGTTAACCTTTCAGCGGATGTGAGAGAGCATCGGGCGTTATTCTTGCGATTCGCAGGAGATAACACATCGACGCTTCCTCATCATCCGCGATGAAAAAGCCGAAAAATAACCCGACCAGCACGACCAGCCCCGGAAAGACATTTGAGGCCGGCCGATCGAGCTCTTTACTCGACAGGAATGACCGGTTTTGCATCCCATATCTTGCTGGCATATTGCATGATGGTATGGTCACTGGAAAATTTACCCATGTTGGCAATATTCAGAATTGCCTTTCGTATCCACTCGTCCTGGTTCTGGTATGCGATCGCAACCTTTTCCTGGCAAGCGATGTAAGCGGCATAATCCGCCAACAGCATGTACTTGTCGCCGCCCTGCAAGAGAGAATCTACAATAGGTTTAAAACGGCCCGGTTCACCCACGCGAAAAAAAGCCCGAAGCGATCATATCCAGCACCGTCCGCAATTCGGCGTTATCGTGGTAAAAATCCCAAGGATGATAACCTTTTGCTTTCGCCTCGGCGACCTCCGCCGCCGTGAGGCCGAATATGAATATATTGTCCTCCCCGACTTCGTTGCGGATTTCGATATTTGCGCCATCCAGGGTGCCGATTGTGAGTGCGCCATTCAATGCCAGCTTCATGTTCCCGGTACCGGAAGCCTCTGTACCTGCTGTTGAAATCTGCTCGGAGAGGTCTGCCGCCGGAATCATTTCTTCCGCGGTCGATACGTCGTAATTGGGTATGAATACCACTTTCAGACGACCCGCCACCTCTGGATCATTATTGACGACATCGGCGATATCGTTGATAAGCTTGATGATGAGCTTGGCCGTGGCGTAGCCGGGTGCCGCCTTGCCACCAAAAATTACGGTACGCGGAACGTACTGGGCATTTCGGATCCTCGCGAAGGCGGTTATAAAGCGTCACTATATGCAATACATTGAGAAGTTGCCGTTTGTATTCATGAATACGTTTGATCTGGACGTCGAACAGCGAATCTGCGCTGATATCAATGTTGTGCTTTTGCTTCAGCATGGTGACGAATCGCTCCTTGTCCGCGCGCTTCACGGCGGCGAACTCCTCGCGAAAAGAAGCGTCATCGGCAAGCGGAATCAGATGTTTCAACTGACTCAAGTTCTTGACCCAGCCAGCGCCGATGCGCGAAGTGATGAGTTCAGCCAAGCGTCGATTAGCCTGATTCAGCCAGCGGCGCGGCGTGATACCGTTGGTGATATTGATGATCTTGCCGGGAAAAAACCTGTCGAAATCCGCAAATATGGTCTGCTTCATCAGTTCGGTATGAATTTGTGCTACCCCGTTTACCTTATGGCTGCCAATAATGGCGAGATGCGCCATGCGGACTCGCCTGCCTCCTCCCTCGTCAATGATGGACATGCGGCGCAATATCCCGGTATCGCCAGGATATCGGTGCATCACATCTTTCAGAAAGCGGCGATTGATTTCGTAGATGATTTGCATATGGCGCGGCAAGACATTCTCGAACAGGGCGACTGCCCACGTTTCGAGCGCCTCGGGCATCAGCGTATGGTTGGTATAGGCGAAAGTGCGGATAGTGATATCCCACGCTTTGTCCCAGTCGAGACGGTGCAAATCCACCAGTATGCGCATCAGCTCCGGGAATCGCAATGGCGGGATGCGTATCATTCAGCTGGATCGCGACTTTATCCGGAAGGGCATCGAAATTGGTCTGGTACTTGTTATAGCGATAGAGGATGTCATGCAGCGAAGCGCATACGAAGAAGTATTGCTGTTTCAGGCGCAGCTCGCGTCCCATTGCCGTGGTATCGTCCGGGTAGAGTACTTTGGACAAATTTTCGGAATCGTTCTTATCCTCCACCGCTTTGACATAATTGCCCTCGTTGAAGTAGCGTAATTCGAAATCGCGCGTCGCCTTCGCAGCCCATAAACGCATGTTGTTGACGGTATGGGTGCCATAACCGGGGATAGGGGTATCAAATGCCATCGCCATTACGTCATCGGTATCGATCCAGTGGTAGCGCGATACGTCATTCTCATCTTCATATTGAACCACATGGCCGTGAAATTTGACCTGATGCAACACCTCCGGGCGGGGAAACTCCCAGGGGTTGCCATAGCGTAACCAGTTATCCGGATGTTCCACCTGCCTGCCGTCCTCGATACGCTGCGCAAACATGCCGTATTCGTAGCGAATGCCATAGCCGTAACCCGGAAGGCTGAGTGTCGCCATGGAATCGAGGAAGCAGGCAGCGAGACGCCCCAGGCCGCCATTTCCCAAGGCGGCATCCGGCTCTATTTCACGTACGTCGTCCAGGTCGATCCCCAATTCATTGCACGCCTCACGGAATTGCTGATCAAAACCGAGATTATGTACGCTGTTCATCAGGGTGCGCCCCATCAGAAACTCCAGGGAAAAGTAATAAACCCGCTTGGCGTCATTGATGTAATAGCTGCGCATGGTCTCCATCCAGCGGTCGATCAGGCGGTTGCGCACCATGTAGGCCGCAGCAAAGAATCTGTCGCGATTGGTGGCGGTAATCGTGTCTTTACCTACCGAATAGGTCAAGCCGTTGGAAAGGGAGTGTTTGACTGAATCCGTGTCGAAACCGACTTTTTCATGTTCAAAGATGGAAAGCTTTAAGGGATTATTCATGATTTATCCTATTAGGTTTACGATAAATACAAAGATGTCCACTAGACGATACTGCTCTCACAAAAACAGGTACGGCATCAAACAGGTACGGCATCAATAAGCTTGTAAATCAGCGCCTTCGGGGTCCAGGGAATGGCGCCAGAACTGATCGTCGTTATCGAATAGGCGGTAGGTGCCTCGCGGTCCCCAACTGCCGGCGTGATAACCGTTGATGAAATCGCGCTCCATCGCCCATACCTTGATAATGGGATCGACTGCGCGCCAGGCCCATTCCACCTCATCAATACGAAGAAATAATGAATGATCGCCCTGCATCACGTCCAGTAGCAAGCCCTCGTAGGCGTCATGTTCCTGTTCGCTTTCCTTGCGGTAGGTGGCATCCAGGCTGATGGTGCGAGTCGTCAGATCAAATCCAGGCACCTTGACCTGAAGTTCCATTTTCAAGGAGTCATTGGGCTGAATGCCCAGCATGATCCAGTTTGGGCGCGATGACTCATGATGCTCCTGGTGCATTCGGCGCAGCAAATCCTGGGGCGGCCTTTTGAAGCGGATACAAATTGCGGAACTGTTTTCCGCCATGCGTTTGCCGGTACGCAGATAAAACGGCACGCCAGCCCAACGCCAATTGTCGATGAACAGCTTCAGTGCCGCATAAGTTTCCGTGGCGCTGTCCGGCGCCACGCCGGGTTCGTCCACATAGGCGGGAACGGGCTTGCCATCAATGATGCCGCTGGTATATTGGCCGCGAAAGGCATGGGCGTGTACCGAATTCTGCGTGATCGGCCGTATTGCTTGCAGCACTTTTACTTTTTCGTCCCGCAGGTGCTCCGCGGCCAAGGTTACCGGCGGTTCCATCGCCACCAGGGCGAGTAATTGCATCAGATGGCTCTGGATCATGTCGCGCAGCGCCCCGGCCCCCTCGTAATAATCAGCGCGGCCGGCGATGCCCTGGGTTTCCGAATGCGTAATTTGTACATGGTCGATATAATGATTGTTCCATATCGGCTCCAGCAATATGTTGGCGAAGCGAAATACGATTACGTTTTGCACCGTACCCTTGCCCAGGTAGTGGTCGATGCGGTAAATTTGCGGCTCATTCAAATGCCGGTACAGGCTTCCCTGCAAAGTCTGTGCGCTCAGCAAGTCATAGCCGAAAGGCTTTTCAATGACCACGCGGCACCAGCCCCTCTGCTGATTAAGCAACCCTATCACGCCGAGCTTGTCGATAATCGCAGGAAACGCTGAAGGTCGAACAGCCATGTAAAACACCGTATTGGGTGGGAACCCGGGGGTTTCTTCCAATACTTTCTTTAATCTGAGATAAGCATCGCCGTTGCCTGGGGGGTTGGCATGGTAATGCAAGCGGGCACGAAAACGCTCGAAGGCCTGCTCATCAATGCCATCAGCAAATTTGGACTGAAGCATCTTCGATACCTCCGCGATCCACTGGCCGTTGCTCCATGGTTCAAGGCTGCAACCCAGTATCGCCATTTTATCCGGCAAACGCCCGGCTACGTCCAGTCGAAACAGTGCAGGAATCAATTTACGCCGCGACAGATTCCCGCTCGCTCCGAAGATCACCAAGGACACAAGGTTCGATAGTTTTCATTTTTATTCCCTCTTGTTTGTACTTCGCTGGCAGCCGAAAGCAATCACATCATGGAAAGCACGCAGTAGTTGTTAACTGTTGTTGTTAACCTGGCCGTTCTTGTGTTGCCCGACGGTAACCCGGCCATTCTTGACATGGTTCATCTTCTTGTTGTTGCAACCTCTTTGCCTGCTATTTCTGACCGCAAAACCATGTTGATCGATAGTCTCGTTGTTATCTCGTCAGTATGTTCTCGCCTTTGGTGGGAAAGATTCCACGGTCAACGGCTTCAGCCGTACTGGCTTGTAATCCAGCCGGCGGCCTTCGCTGAAATACAATGTGTGTTTGAGCCACTTGTTGTCATCCCGATGGGGAAAATCATCGCGCGCATGGGCGCCGCGGCTTTCAGTACGCGCTTCAGCCGAAATCATGCTCGCCACGGCCACTTCGACTAAATTATCGAGTTCCAGCGCTTCCACGCGCGCGGTATTGAATACTCTGCTTTTGTCCCTGATCTCGGTGTTCCTGGCGCGCTCGGCCACTTCTGAGATCTTTTCCACCCCCTGCCTGAGCATGTCCGGGAAACGGAATACGCCGCAATGCGCCTGCATGGTCTTGCGTAAATCGTATCGCTTACTTGCGACACGTTCTCACCATCCTTCTGGTTGTTCAGCCGGCCAAGCCGCGCGAGTGCTTTGTCCGCGGCATCGGCAGGTAGTTGTTTATGATGCGGATGCCTGTTTCAAATCCTCGATGATCTGGTTGCCCGCAGCGCGACCGAAAACGATGATATCGAGCAGCGAATTGGTTCCAAGGCGATTGGCGCCATGTACGGATACGCAAGCGCATTCCCCCACGGCATAAAATCCCTGCACGACTTCCTCAGGTCCGGTTTTATACGGCGCAACCACCTGACCATGAAAATTGGTCGGGATTCCCCCCATCATGTAATGCGCGGTAGGCACTACTGGAATCGGGTCATGGATCGGGTCTGCATGAGCAAATTTCATGGCAATTTCACGAATGCCGGGCAGCCGCGCCTTGATCACATCCGCACCGAGATGATCCAGCTTTAGCAGCAGATGGTCGGCATCCCTGCCGCAGCCGCGCCCTTCCTTTATTTCCATCGTCAGCGCACGCGACACCACATCCCTGCTGGCCAGGTCTTTGGCATGGGGCGCATAGCGTTCCATGAAACGCTCGCCATTTTTATTGAGCAAATAGCCGCCTTCGCCGCGCACCGCTTCGCTGATAAGTATGCCAACTCCATACACGCCAGTGGGGTGAAACTGCCAGAATTCCATATCCTCCAGAGGGATGCCCGCGCGTGCCGCCATGCCGAGACCATCGCCCGTATTGATCAATGCATTAGTGCTGGCGCTGAATATGCGGGCGCCGCCACCGGTCGCGAACAGCGTCGCCCTTGCCTGCAGGAGCATGACCTCGCCGGTTTCGATGTCCAACGCCGTCACGCCGCACACATCCCCTTCTTCATCACGGATCAGATCCAGCCCCATCCATTCAATAAAAAACTGGGTGTTGGCCTGCACATTGCGCTGATATAACGTGTGCAGCATGGCATGGCCGGTGCGATCCGCCACGGCGCACGAGCGCGTTGCCTGGGCGCCGCCGAAATTCTGTGATTGACCGCCAAATGGACGCTGGTAAATTTTCCCGCTCTCCAGGCGATCGAACGGCATGCCGAAATGCTCCAGCTCATACACCACTTCGCTGGCCTGGCGACACATGAATTCGATAGCGTCCTGATCGCCGAGATAATCCGAGCCTTTCACGGTATCGTACATATGCCAGTGCCAGTTATCCTCCGTGACATTTCCGAGCGCCGCGGCAATGCCACCCTGCGCAGAAACTGTGTGGGAACGGGTGGGGAAAACCTTGGATAACACGGCCACCTTGAGTCCCGCCTCGGACAATTGTAATGCCGCACGCATACCGGCGCCGCCGGCGCCCACGATTACCGCGTCGAATTTTCGTTTACTCGTCGTCATGCCATCTCCATAGCCCACAAAATTTCCGCAGACCAGATCGTATAAAATATCAGGGACAGGATGACCAGTATCTGTAACGTCAGGCGAATGCCGGTAGCGTGAACATAATCCATCAGAATATTGCGCATCCCGATCCAGGCATGCCAGAAGAGGCTGATAAGAAACAGGAAGGAAGCGATTCGCATCCATCGATTACTGAATATTGCTTTCCAGGACGCTTCATCATGCGGCGGCGAAATCATCAATATTGCTGCAAGTAAAAGAGTAAAGACAACCATGACCACTGCGGTGATGCGCTGAGCCAGCCAGTCACGCAGACCGTAATGAGCGCCGGTTACGACGCGCTTTACCATATCCACGCCGCGATCAGTAGCGTGAGAATGATCCCCACGGCCAGCACCACCTTGCTGGTGAAACGTGCCTGTTCCAGTTTGCCGCCATAATGCAGATCCAGCGCCAGATAACGAATGCCGGCAAAAAGATGATGCAGGAAAAACCACAAGAAGAGTGTTAACGCGACCTTGAAAAGCGGGTTCTCCAGAAAAGATTGAAATTGAGCGTAGCCTTGCGGTGAGTTTAATATCAGGTCAAGGCCGCAAAGGAGAAGCGGAATGCCCGGAAAGAACAGCAGCGCTCCGCTCAAGCGATGCAGGATCGAGATCACGGCAGGGAGCGGCTGCCTGATTTCCAGCAGATTAAGATACTTGGGACGTTTTCTCTGCAATTTTCGCTCTCCGGTACGTCGGATTCTGCATCTACGGATTAGTGTAGACCGTTATACCGAGCGGCACAACATGAGTTCCCTCATAAATAATCCCTAAAAAAAATAAGGCATTACATTCGGATTCAGCCCGAATGAATCTTGAACGATTTTGAATTGGCAGCAGCGCGGAATATTTTTTAGTCCGGATTACTTGATGTACTAAAAAATCTTTTTTTTAAATCCTTCGCATCGAGCGGGATGCTTGAGCATAAAATGCGAATACGAAGGCAAGGTGCATTACTCATCCATTGATGGGTAAGTTTCGGACTTCGCTACGTTGGATAAGCGTGCCGGATGCGTGTTAGACAAGCGTGTCGGATGCGTGGTAAATTCCAGAAAATTTCTTGTCCCGGCAACTCACCTACAGGAGTGCAGGAATGGATCATCCTATTCGCGTAGCGATCACGGGTGCAGCCGGCCAGATCGGTTACAGTCTACTGTTTCGCATCGCTGCGGGAGATATGCTTGGCCAGGACCAGCCTGTCATTCTGCAATTGCTGGACATACCGCCGTCATTGCCTTCGCTCAAGGGCGTCGTAATGGAGCTCGATGATTGCGCATTTCCGCTGCTGGCGGACGTAACCATCACCGATGATCCCAAATCCGCTTTCCGCGACGCCGATATCGCAATGCTCGTGGGTGCGCGCCCACGCAGCAAGGGCATGGAGCGTAAAGATTTGCTGGAGGCAAACGGCACGATATTCATCGGCCAGGGCAGGGCGCTGAATGAAGTTGCCCGCCGCGACGTGAAGGTCCTGATCGTGGGCAATCCCTGCAACACCAATGCCTACATCGCCATGAAAAACGCGCCCGACCTGAAGCCGGCCAATTTTTCGTCAATGATGAGGCTGGATCATAATCGCGCCTTATCACAGATTGCCATCAAACTGGGCCAATCGGTAGGCAGCGTAAAAAAAATGATCGTCTGGGGCAACCATTCCGCTACCCAGTACCCCGACTTGAATCATGTCGAGGTTGGCGGCAATAAGGCCACCTCCCTCATCGATGACCCTGCCTGGGTAGAAGACTATTTCATCCCTACCGTGCAGCATCGCGGTACGGAGGTCATCGAGGCGCGTGGTATGTCGAGCGCAGCAAGCGCCGCTAACGCCGCCATCGCTCATATCCGTGATTGGGTTTATGGCACGCAAGAAAATGACTGGGTATCCATGGGCATCCCTTCCGATGGCAGCTACGGGATTCCTGATGGTGTCATGTATGGTTTTCCCGTGGTCTGCAAGAAGGGGGCCTACCATATCGTTCCTGATCTGGAGATCAGCCGAATTCAGTAAGGAAAAAATGCAGGCCACCTACCGGGAACTGGTGGATGAGCGAGATTCCGTGAAGCATTTGTTTGGATAAGTCCGCAGCTTGATTTTTCAACTCCTATGATCATCTCCGCTGGTTCTCGTTTTCGCGCCGCGCTTGCCGAAGAGAAGCCTTTGCAGGTGGCGGGTTGCATCAATGCGTATGCAGCGCGCCTCGCGGCCCGAACCGGGTTCAAAGCACTCTATCTTTCCGGCGGCGGTGTGGCAGCGGCATCCCTGGGCGTGCCCGATCTTGCCATTTCGACGCTGGACGATGTGCTGACCGATGTGCGCCGCATTACGGATATTACCGATCTGCCGCTACTGGTGGATGCGGATACTGGTTTCGGCGGCGCTCTCAATATCGCCCGCACGGTGAAATCAATGATTAAAGCCGGCGCAGCGGCGATGCATATCGAAGATCAGGTCGAGGCCAAGCGTTGCGGCCATCTTCCGGGCAAGATGATCGTCAGCGAGACGCAAATGGTGGATCGTATCAAGGCTGCGGTGGATGCCAGGACCGATCCCGAGTTTGTCATTATGGCGCGCACGGATGCACTGGCGGTCGAAGGTCTGCAATCCGCCATGGACAGGGCCTGCGCTTGTGTGGAAGCGGGCGCCGATATGATCTTTCCGGAAGCCGTGACTGAACTGGACACCTACCGCCAATTCGCCGCAGCCGTGAGAGTGCCGGTCCTGGCCAACATAACCGAGTTTGGCGCGACGCCCCTTTATACAGTCGAGGAATTGGCCAAGGCAGACGTTTCCCTGGTGCTTTATCCATTATCCGCATTTCGCGCCATGAGCGCCGCCGCCCTGAACGTGTACCGGGCAATACGCAACGAAGGCACCCAGAAGAAGATGATCGAAGCCATGCAGACTCGCGCCGAGTTATATGACTTTCTCGATTACCATGCCTACGAGAAGAAATTGAATAGCATGTTTTCCGAATCCAGAAAGCCTGAAAATGAGTAAGACCACTGAAAGCGCTCCTTCCAGAATCAAGAAATCCGTGGTGTTGTCAGGTGTGATAGCGGGAAATACCGCCATCTGTAGCGTCGGCAGAACCGGCAACGACCTGCATTATCGCGGTTATGACATTCTCGACATGGCCGACAGTTGCGAATTCGAAGAGATTGCCTATCTGCTGGTGCATGAGAAGCTGCCCACGCTGGGCGAACTGGCCGCGTATAAGGAGAAACTCAAAAGCCTGCGCGATCTGCCTGCCGACGTTAAAACCATACTGGAGGCGATCCCGCCAACTGCTCATCCGATGGATGTGATGCGCACCGGTGTGTCCGCATTGGGCACGATAGTGCCGGAGGCGGAGAAACATACCGTCGATGGCGCGCGTGATCTGGCGGACCGGCTTCTGGCCTGCCTCGGCTCTATTCTGCTTTACTGGTACCACTACTCGCACAATAATCGTCGTATAGAGCTGGCGGCTGATGAGGATTCGATAGGCGGACATTTCCTGCACCTGCTGCACGGCAAGCCGCCGCCTCAGTCGTGGGTGAAGGCCATACATACTTCGCTGGTGCTGTATGCCGAGCACGAATTCAATGCTTCCACTTTCGCCGCTCGCGTGATTGCCGGCACAGGCTCCGATTTCTACTCCGCAATCACCGGTGCTATTGGCGCGTTGCGCGGCCCCAAGCACGGCGGCGCCAATGAGGTCGCATTCGATATCCAGACGCGCTATGGCAGCCCGGACGAGGCCGAGGCGGACATTCGTCGCCGCGTAGCCGATAAGGAAATCATCATCGGATTCGGCCACCCCGTATATACAAGCGGTGACCCGCGTAACAGGACCATCCGGGAGGTTGCGAGGAAACTTTCAGTGGAAGCGGGCAATATGGAAATGTTCAGTATTGCCGAGAGATTGGAAACAGTAATGTGGGATATAAAGAAAATGTTCCCCAACCTCGACTGGTTCTCCGCCGTCGGCTATCACATGATGGGCGTACCGACAGCTATGTTCACGCCGCTGTTTGCGATCGCGCGCACCAGCGGTTGGGCTGCGCATATTATCGAGCAGCGGGTGGATAACAAGATTATCCGACCTTCGGCAAATTACATCGGGCCGGAGGAGCGGGAGTTTGTGCTGATTTCGGCGCGAACGTAGAGCTAGCTAACACCAGAGAACCATTGTGGGTATTGGGTGCGTAAAAACGCCCTCGGGAGAGGGCGGGGGAGGGGATAGAAAAATCCGCTCGGGGCGGGTTATGTGGAGATATGTTGTAGAAGCGCGGCCTTTTCAGGATATTTTTTTTCCAGGAAAGGCTCGACCTCATCCAAATCGGCGTGCATCTTTTTAAGCAAGTCTAAAGCGAAATCCAGATTAGCAACATATGCCCGGCGAAGTTTTTCGTATTCGGTCTCAGTTTCCATGACACCTCTATCCAAGTTAAAAGATTCCGATTACAAGTATATCTTTAAATAGAAAGTGCTGCTTGTTTTTTTAACTCGGCGATTGCCAGATTGTATTCATTTTGATCCTTTGTCTGCGAAGCGTCTGACAACCTTTTCATCCTCCTTAATTGCTCCTTAGCATTCAGTATCATGTTTATATGAATGTGATCCAAGCCCTAACGCCGGGCCATAATCTATTGCAAATTGCATGGATGCGTCGAGCATATACAATCTATACACCATTTGCTGAAGGTCTAAACCCGATTTCTCGGCCAGAAAAACAAATTCGGATAGATTTGCACTGCGCAGTATTCTATCGCTGTATCTGAATACCTGTGCCCACATCCCGTTGACTTGCTCTTTGATCTCCATGTTGTCATATAGAACTACTATAGCCCCAGATGAAGCTTCATTTTTCTGGGTGCATGCAGACCCCACCAAGTTTATTTCTTTGGTCATTCTGATTTCCTTCGTTAATTTTTCTTATCTTTTTCCAAAAAAGCGTGAGAATGACTGTCCGATGCTATCAAGGGTGTCGCCGTCAGAGATGCCGATTACGGTTGCGAGGAAGGCGGCAAGGAGCATTTTTTAACGGTAATTATTTGTAGGCCTTGCATATAGCCTCCGCTAAAGCGTCGCCGAGTGTATTTGGAACTATATCTTGGAACACCCAAGGGAAATTGTTTTTTTCGCTAATCAATTTCTCCCCATTTGTGGAATAAAATCGGGTAGAAGTTATGGTGTTTTGCCATGTTGAGCAATCAGTTACAAATCTACTAAGAGAATATGGATATAGCCCAAGTCCGGCCGCCTTCCACATTTGGGTATTCGCACTGTTAGGCGTACGCCAATCTTTATCCATGAGCTTATTTTCCCGTCAGGAAGTTTTTTTGCCAAGGAATGGTCGATGAAGAGAGCTCCATCTGCATTTTGAGATAGTCTACCCACTCCGCGCTCGCGCCGCCTTGAAGTAGCATAAGCCACAGGCCAAGGCAAATAAACCTAATCATTATTTCGCTCTCCCCTCATCAATCAAACGCTGCTACTTGTGTTCCGGAATTGTTGCTGAATGAGGGTTACGCTGCTATTGGACTTAAGTACACCGGAATAGAAAATCGTTATTAAGAAATTGACTTCGCTTCCAACCATTCAATTAATTTCTCTCTTCAAGCATCTCCAATGCCCTCTCTGCTTGAGATTTACAACGGAAGCTTCATATTCCGTTGCATCCAGACGGTCCTCAAGCTTTTTGACTTTTTCTTCCAAGGAAGAAGTGTAAGAGACCATTGCCAGTCCACTAACGCTCACCATGGCCATGCCAATAAAAGCAAGCACCTTTGCAAACGTGCTACTCGAATTCCACAAATCCATCCACGCCATTATGGCGCACCCCACGTATACAAGAGCCCCAGGCCAACCAACCCGGCGCGAGTTTTTGCTCCCGCGTTCAGCCATGTACTTTCTGCATTAAATGATCATCCAGTGCCTGAACCATCCCGTGCCGACGTGGGGCTGCGATGGGCTTCCCCAGCCGTATTCATGAGATGTAAATCCTTTCCCTTGTACATCACTGCGAACGCCAAGCCAATTATTTCACCTCGCTCGGCGTCTCGCAAAAGTGCCTTAAGCGCCTCGATCGTGTCGTGAGAAATCGCATCGGGCGCAAGCGTAAAAGGACGGTCCATCTTATGTGTCTCCCTGATTAGTTAACGGAATCTTGCGGCGCTCCGGGTTGTTTGTGCACGTTGACAATCCTGCGGGGTCAAAGTCTTGCAAGACAAATTTTTCAATGAGTGTTGAATATCTCAGGCGATTTGCAACGTAACAGGTTAGTAATAGACAACATATCAGTTCTCAAACCGTCGCGTGTAACTTCAATCCTAGCGCTTTCATTACTTTTAGCACGGTAGCGAATTCTGGATTGCCTTCGCTGGAGAGGCCTTGTAAAGCCCTTCGCGGCTAATTCCTGCATCACGCGCGACTTGACTCATGCCTTTGGCACGGGCAATATCGCCCAATGCCGCTGTAATTAGCGCAGGGTCGCCTTCTTCCAGGCAGGCATCAAAATATAGCACCATATCCTCTTCGGTTTTAAGATACTCGACCACATCCCACTTGCGAAATTTCATGGTCTTCATGTTGCCTCCTTTAGCTGTCGCGCTAGTTGCAGCGCGGTTTTGATGTCTTTCGATTGAGTGGATTTATTGCCACCCGCCAGCAGAATGAATACTTCTCGCTTCCATTGCAGGAAGTACACGCGATAACCAGGCCCATAGTGAACCCGCATTTCCGATACGCCTTCGCCTATGGATTCGCAATCTCCGAAGTTTCCCAACTCAGCACGACGTAATCTTGCATTGATCCGTGCTCTTGCTTGCGCATCACGTAGACGGGTAAACCAATCAGTGTAGGTGGCCGTTTCCACAAATTGGTTCATGCTTGAATCGTAAACCATGGTTTACAAAATAACAAGAGCACCTTCGCGAGTTATGCCCTTTATGATAATTTCGATACACTATGTGTATTTCAATATATTGAGGTTACTCAGTTCAATTTGCCGCCCGTTACTCATACACAAGAGTTCAACCTATTGACTCACATTACTTTCCTCTTCGTTATTGGCGCCTTGGTCGGCTGTACTCACTTCTCCCATTCGAGTGCACCTTTTGCTGGAAAAACCGCGGTACTGATTCGCCAATAGCCTATCAATGCGAGAGCGGCCATACGATCGACGCATCTTATCACTCCGACACCACAGCCATTGTGCGGTACGAGGATAGGGCTCGCGAAATGATTGTGGCGATATCGGGCAGTGGTGCACGCTACGTCGGTGGTGGGCTGGAATGGTGGACGAAGGGCGTGGGGCCAGGGTCACAAGGGACGCTTTTCCGTCATGAAGATGACGGCACTTCAGGAGAAATAATCGAGATGTGTGTTCAAGTGACGAGTATAGGATTTCAAGATTAATGAAGGGGTTATCGGATAGATCGTTCGATGCGGAGAAGTTGGTTGCTAATTTAAAGTGTAGGTCGGGCTCTGCCCGACAATGAAAAAGTTGTCGGGCAGAGCCCGACCTACCACTTCCTGCCGATTATTCATTTATTGCAATGCCAGCGTTCAAATAGTTTAGAAAAGACCTTCGGATTTCCAGTTTAGCGGGAAAGAAATATTTACTGTTGAAATCATCGGTTTTATAATACGTATTCGCCACTCTAATAAATAACCATATGTCATTCTCCATCTCCAATATTCGACCCCAACCCGATCAGGTGCTGGTCGACATCGCGGATTACGTTGTTGACCGCGATATCCCGAGCACCCTTGCTTACGATACCGCGCGCCACTGCCTGATGGATTCGCTGGGTTGTGCGATGGAAGCGCTTACTTACCCGGCTTTGCACCAAGCTGCTGGGGCCGCTCGTTTCCGGAACCACGGTGCCGGACGGCGCGAGAATTTCCGGTACACGATTCGAGCTCGATCCGGTACAGGCGGCATTCAATATCGGCACGATGATTCGCTGGCTCGATTTCAACGATACCTGGCTGGCCGCGGAATGGGGGCATCCATCGGATAATCTGGGCGGCATACTTGCCGTTGCCGACTGGTGTTCGCGCAAGGCCGTGGCCGGGGGAAGAAACCGCTCACGATGCGCGACGTGCTGACGGCGATGATCAAGGCGCATGAAATTCAGGGTTGCCTTGCGCTGGAAAACAGCTTCAATAAGGTTGGGCTGGATCATGTCGTGCTCGTGAAAGTGGCTTCTGTCGCGGTCGTGACGCATTTGCTCGGCGGCAGCCGCGACCAGATCATTGATGCGCTTTCACAGGCCTGGGTGGATGGACAGGCGCTGCGCACTTATCGTCATGCGCCCAATACCGGCTCGCGCAAATCCTGGGCGGCGGGCGATGCCACCAGCCGCGCAGTCTGGCTCGCGCTGATTACGCTTAAAGGAGAAATGGGCTACCCCTCGGCACTCACTGCCAGAACCTGGGGTTTTTACGACGTACTGTTCAAGGGCAAGCCGTTCAAGTTCCAGAGGCCGGTCGAACAGTGGGGTTCATATGTGATGGAAAACGTGTTGTTCAAGATTTCCTTCCCTGCCGAATTCCATTCCCAGACAGCAGCGGAATGCGCGATGCAACTGCACGCCGCAGTGAGGGAGCGGATCGATGATATCAAGAAAATCATCATCCGCACTCACGAGGCTGCGATTCGCATCATCGACAAGAAAGGGCCGCTCAGCAATCCTGCCGACCGCGATCATTGCATTCAGTACATCGTTGCGGTGCCGCTTATTTTTGGAAGACTTACCGCTGCCGATTATGAGGATGATGTTGCCGCCGATCCGCGCATCGATGAGCTGCGCGAAAAAATGGTGTGTATCGAGGATCCGCAATTCACCAGGGACTATTACGATCCTGAAAAACGCGCCATCGCTAACGGTCTGACGGTGGAATTCAAAGACGGCAGCAAACTGGATGAAGTTGTGGTGGAATATCCCATCGGTCATAGGTTTCGCCGCAACGAAGGCATCCCGCTACTGGAAGAAAAATTCAGAATCAACCTTGCGCGCCGTTTCCCGGCAAAGCAACAAAAGGCAATCATTGACCTCTGCCTCGACCAGGAAGCTGGAAGCAACACCGGTCAATGAATTTGTCGATATGTTTGTGGTTTAGCCCGAGATTTTCCTTCAGGGAATGGGTGCAAGGGCAAGCACAATATCAGCCCGGTTCATGCTCGGTTTCGGCCAGATTTCTGCAATCTTCCCCGGAGCAGAGCCTATATTCAGCAATATTTTAAGCGCTGTAAGCCGCAACTTCCACGACGCGCTTGCCGTTGGGTCCGCCGATAATCCTGCCACCA
This sequence comes from uncultured beta proteobacterium, assembly GCA_963850515.1. Lineage (GTDB taxonomy): Bacteria > Pseudomonadota > Gammaproteobacteria > Burkholderiales > Nitrosomonadaceae > Nitrosospira. Next base: position 18,292 of record CAWKMH010000004.1, on the reverse strand, counting down.
GCTGTTCAACGCCATCGATCTTTGCACCATCGCACGTGGATAAAAAGCGCTGCAACTCGTCACTGCTTCCGATACCCGTGCGACGGACGAAGTCAGGATAATCTTCGCGCAAGTGAGCAGCAAGCCAGGCCTGGTCTATCCATTGCTTCAACTGGCCGTAGCTGAAATAGGTGCGTACCGCCAGATCCACGGCATCGGCACTGCTCAGATTTTCAATGTTATCGAAACCTTCTCGTTCCAGCCTCAACTCATGGGAATAGCTCATTCCGGCCAGCATGGAAAGTGGAAGCGCACGGTAGCTGCCTTCGGAGATAATATTCTTCATTACCTTGAGCGCCACGCGCTCGATCGCCAGTGATGCGCGTTTCGGATAAAAGCCAAAGAAAAAGGCCACGACGGGAAGCAGGCTCAAGCCTGCAGGGATTGTTGACTCTATCCCATTGGGATGGCGCTCAGAATTTCCCTGCGCATCCTCGCCAGCACCGGCAGTTGAAGCCGCGGTGTCGGACTTAGGCTCGATAGTGGACGAAGATTTAATGGAATCGCCGCCGCGTGTATCGGATGCGGCAGGAGCGGAAATAAGCTCCTCGGGGAGAGCAAAGTCGAAGGCGAAGGAGAGCACTAGCGCCAGTATGCTGGCAACGATCATACGGATGGCGCCATCGACGAAAGTGATGAGAAGTCAAATCCAACGTGAAGTACGCACGCACGACTGAGCCGATGAAATAGACGTAAGCGCCCAGGAAGCCAAATTGGAAAGCGATCTGATTCCGGATCAGGTGAGAATAATATGCGTCTGGATTTTTTCCGTATAACTCGGCGAAAGGTCCCATTGTCAACATGTTTGCGCCAAGACTGAAGTCGACGCCCATACCATCCGGCGAAGAGACAGGTTTGAACAATAGCAGTATCGAAACGCCGAGCATCACCACTGTCGTAGTCAACCAGACGCTACCCCTATATTCGCCAAATGAAGCGCGCCGCCCCATTCTTCTGCGGATTTCGCCGCGACGCTCAGCCGGGACCTCATGTTGCAACCGGCGCTCCTTTCGGTCTGTCATGATTAGTGTATAGCTTAGGGCGAGCGAGGGCACGACCATCACCACCAGCAATGACATGACCAGGTTGTATTGAAAGAACACTGGGTCAAACCAGTGTGCGATAGCGCGGAAATCGCTGATACTGCGTCCCATCCGGACGCAAGGGGGAACCAAGGGCCGACTCCAGCCCAAGGCTGATAATAAAAAGCGACGGCAGCAGAAATACCAGCCAGTCATACCAAGGCATGCGCCATTTTTTATCTTCGTTCTGATCCATGCCATTCTCCTCTTCAGCTTATTTTTCCTCCGCCGCAGCCATAGCCTCAGCGGCGGCCCGGGTCCAGAAAGGGAGGTGATCGAAAGGCCTCGCGGACCGAATATCTGGCAAACTCAGGCTCCATCCGAGCATCTCCACGTGATCCGCGCGCATGGTGCCACGAAATTCTCCCCATTGCGCGGAGCTAAGCGGAACCATTCCGTCGTTATCTTCGGAAATAATGCGCCCATAAGGATTTGAGCCAGAACGGAAGCTCGTCAGACGGCGGCAGCTCGCGTAGGAAGCGTAATTTACATCTTCCCGGTCCGGGATAGACATGGCTGCGCATGCCTTCGGGGTCAACTCATCCAGCGCCGGGCGGCCAATATGCCGGAACCAGGCTGGAATCGGTCCGCGTGCTTCGAGCATCCATGCCGCCAATGGACTACCGCGATGCGGTGTGGAGACAGTAAGCAAGCTTTTTATGCGACGATCCGGATCTAGATAGGTAATCAGGTATCTGGCGTCAAGCCCACCCATGCTATGCGCCAACAAGGCAAAGGTAGATGTGTTGCCGCAGAGAAGTTTTGAGGCAAGCGTCTCCGCGCGCTCGGCTACGGTGCCAGCGGAAGGCACTTCGGGGATAAGGGGCGTAATATGCATATCGCGCAACGCTCCTTTTACGCCGCGAAAATATTCAATAGGCCCTCTATGTGAGAAACCGAGAAAGCCATGCAACAGAGCCAGCGTGGGGTGTGCCATAAGATGTTCTTATAGGAAAACCTGGCGAGCCGCATCCACATCAGCGGCAAAGGTTGCAGCATAGCGCGCTTTGCCCAGGCACAGGCAGAACTACGTTATCACCGTCCTCTTCTTCATACTAGACAATTTTCGGGATTCAAGCGGTATTTAGCGGGTTATGCCATTCACATTATTGATCAGGGAAAGCAGCCTCTTCCGGGCTCCAATGATAAACTAACCTTTTCCTCTTGTTCCACTGAATACAAGCGTTGGCTGGATCCAGAACCTCAACGGCCCAAGATCGCGGGAAATAGGAAGCTCTGAATAAGGACGCTCTGAATAAGACCTGCGCGGAAGCGTTCAAGCGGAATATAATTGAACACGTGTTCATGGTTACCCGGATCGGCATTGATTCACGTTACGCCAGTGTTATACATAAAATGAAAATAACCTGCGACATCAAAGGCAAGATAGCGCTTGTCACGGGAGCGAATCGCGGAATAGGCAGCGCGATAGTCGATGCTTTTTTGCATCATGGCGCAACGAAAGTCTATGCCGCGGTTCGCAACCTGGACTCTGCCATACCTCTGACCGAGCATTATGGCGACATGGTGGAACCAGTTCAGTTGGATCTGGCTGAACCGGAGACTATCACAGCGCTGGCGGATAGAACGAGCGATGTTCAGGTGGTGGTTAACAATGCAGCTGTCTTCAGGGCTTCAACCCCGCTGGACAGCGACGCGATAGATTCGCTTGAGCTGGCAATGAAGATCAATGTATTCGGGCTGATCCGCATGGCGCAAGCCTTTGCTCCCATTCTCAAGTCAAATGGGGGCGGTGCGTTCGTCCAGCTCAACTCGGTTGCATCATTGAAATGCGCTTCGAATTTTGCGACGCACTCCGCTTCCAAGGCGGCCACTTACTCTCTCACACAGGCGTTGCGCGAGTTGCTGGGCCAACAGGGCACAGCAGTGCTCAGCGTGCATCCCGGCCTTATCGCCACTGACATGTCCGATACGGCTGGCTTGAGTGGAAATGCCGAGCCTACGTCGGTTGTTGCGGAAGGTATAATCGCCGCACTGAAATCGGGAGATTTCCATCTTTTTCCCGACACAATGGCCAAACGCATCGGGCTTGCCTACCAGAGTTTTTCCAAAAGCGTAATCGAAACTGATATTGCAGAATATAAGAGCGGAAAAAAATAACAAAGATATCGCCAAGTGATCTTGACTGAGAGATCGTCAATGACCCGCTCAGTTTGGTTTGCTCAGTTCAGAGGTCGCAGAATTCTGATCCGTGCGGTGGGAATGATTTCCGCAAATCCTGGCTCGACCGATACGGCACTTTTTAAGGAGTATCCATGACTCACAACCTATTCAACACACAAAAGGAAGTTGCTCTTTCCACGAGCAGGAAAGCAAAGTTTTATTCTTTGCCTGCGCTCGAAGCATCGGGCGTGGGCAAGATTTCGCGTCTACCGGTCTCCCTTCGTATTGTGTTGGAATCGGTTTTGCGCAATTGCGATGGCAAGAAAGTTACGGAAGCCCATGTGAGGCGACTCGCCAACTGGCAACCCAATGCAGCGCGGATGGATGAGATTCCCTTTGTGGTATCCCGTATCCTGCTGCAGGATTTCACCGGCGTACCGCTCCTGGTCGATCTGGCGGCAATGCGTGGTGTGGCGGAAAAAATGGGCAGGGACCCAAAGCTCATCGAGCCGCTGGTACCTGTTGATCTAGTGGTTGACCATTCGGTTCAGGTTGATTACTACGGTAACGATCAGGCGCTCAAACTCAACATGGAGATTGAATTCCGTCGCAACAATGAGCGTTATGAATTTATAAAGTGGGGCATGCAGGCATTCGATACGTTTAAGGTAGTGCCCCCGGGCATCGGTATCGTGCACCAGGTGAATCTGGAGTATCTCGCCCGCGGGGTGCACCAGAAAGATGGCGTGGTGTATCCGGATACATTGGTCGGCACGGATTCACATACCACTATGATCAATGGCATCGGAGTCATAGGCTGGGGCGTCGGGGGGATCGAAGCGGAAGCCGGAATGCTGGGACAGCCGGTTTATCTTCTTACTCCCGACGTGGTCGGAGTAAATCTTACAGGCCGTTTGCGTGACGGCGTCACCGCCACCGATCTGGTGCTGACCGTTACCGAGATGTTGCGCAAAGCTCACGTGGTAGGCAAGTTCGTGGAATTTTTCGGCGAAGGTACCGCGTCGTTAACGGTGCCCGATCGCGCCACTATCGCCAATATGGCACCTGAATATGGCGCTACCATGGGCTTCTTTCCCGTGGATGACGCCACCATCGATTACTTCCGCGGTACCGGGCGTAGCGAAGAGGAAGTCGCCGCGCTTCAATCCTATTTTCAGGCTCAGGAGATGTACGGTACACCCCGCAAGGGAGACATCGATTACACACGTGAACTGGAGCTTGATCTGGGCAAGGTTTCGCCCTCGCTGGCAGGGCCTCGGCGCCCTCAGGACCGCATTGAAATCGACAATATTAAATCCAGGTTTACCGAACTCTTTACCAAACCCGTTGTGGAAAGCGGCTACGGTAAAAGCGCGACAGATTTGAACCTGCGTCATCCAGTGCGCAGTTGTAATGACAAAGAAATGGGCAGGGAGGCTCACATCGTCGGCGCAGGGCAGGAAAACATTCCCTTGCAACTGGGGAGCGCAAGGAATGTTACGGAGATGGTCAGCAATCGTCCAATACTGGATACGGATGAAGCACCGGTATGCATATCGAACGGCCCATTCGATCTGGGCCACGGCGATGTGGTGATTGCGGCGATTACGTCCTGCACTAATACTTCGAACCCCAGTGTGCTGCTTGCAGCCGGCCTGCTGGCAAAGAAGGCGGTAGAAAAAGGACTGACGGTAAAGCGGCATATCAAGACTTCGCTGGCCCCTGGATCGCGCGTGGTGACGGAATATCTCAAGGCCACCGGTTTGTTGGCCTATCTGGAAAAACTTGGTTTTAATCTTGTGGGCTATGGCTGTACCACTTGTATCGGCAACTCGGGCCCGCTATCCGAACCGATCGAGGAAGCGATGGGGACGAATGATCTGGTTTGCGCCGCGGTACTCTCCGGCAATCGCAATTTCGAGGCGCGAATTCACTCCAGTATCCGCGCAAATTTCCTTGCTTCTCCACCGCTGGTGGTGGCATATGCCATTGCCGGGACCATGCTCAGGGATTTGACGACTGAGCCATTGGGTTTCGCGGAGGATGGGACAGCTGTCTTGCTTGCGGATGTCTGGCCGCGCGAGGACGAGATCCACGCATTGATGAAATTCGCCACCAATGGGGAAACGTTCCGTCGGCTCTACAGCAATTTGACCAAGGATCATCCGTTATGGAATGATGTATCATCGGTTTCAGGCCAAGTGTACACTTGGCCAAAATCCACTTATATTGCCGAGCCACCGTTCTTCGAAGATTTTTCCATGCAACCCGGGCAGATCGGCGAAGTACGGAATGCGCGCGTCCTGGGCATTTTCGGTGACTCCGTGACTACCGATCACATCAGTCCTGCCGGTGCCATCAAGGATACTTCGCCCGCGGGAAAATACCTGCTCGCAAGTGGCGTATCAAAGCCTGATTTCAACAGTTATGGCGCGCGCCGGGGGAACCATGACGTGATGATGCGAGGTACCTTCGCTAATGTACGCATCAAAAATCTGATGATACCGGGCAGCGAAGGGGGCATAACCCTGCATTATCCTGATGGTCAGCAGATGAGCATTTACGATGCAGCCATGAAATATGTGGCAGACGGCGTACCGACGCTGGTATTTGGAGGAGAAGAATACGGTGCTGGATCAAGCCGCGACTGGGCTGCGAAGGGAGCACAATTACTCGGCGTCAAGGCAGTAATTGCCAGGAGCTTCGAACGCATACACCGCAGCAATCTGGTTGGCATGGGCGTGTTGCCGTTACAATTCAAAGGGGACGACAGCGCGCAATCGCTCGGCATCAAAGGTAATGAACAATTTGATCTTCTGGGTTTGCACGATGTCCGCCCGCAGCAGGATGTGACACTCGTCATTCGGGAAGAAGATGGTTCAAGCCGGAAAATCGACTTACTGTGCAGAATTGATACGGCCATCGAGGTCGACTATTACCTGCATGGCGGCATATTACCTTACGTTCTCAGAGAACTCATGACTGGCTGACTCACCTGCTCACCTGTAATCACGCGACAAGCCGGACTACTCAGCTTATATCAGGTTGGGGAGGGCGAAACCTGGTTTTCGCTGAAGTAGTCCGGGGCTCTCCTCAGTTTACGGTCCGCAGCTCTTCTTCCATGTTTCGGCTCGTGTTTCGCACAACCCGATCCAGACCCTGCTGAGCAGGAAAATGAGGGGTATCATTCCATAGCAGGCGGTCATACTCGGCGTTTACCACCGTATAACATTCGCATACTGAATTTTCCAGCTCTTCACGATCCAAAACCGTGATATGGCCCCGGCTGTAGTGGATTGCACCTATCGTTTGCAGCTTGAGAGCGGCCTGAGTCACGCTTTCGCGGCGGACGCCCAGCATGATCGCAATCTGCTCATGTGTCATTTTCAATTGATGGCGCGGCAATCGGTCCAGGCTCATCAGCAAGAAGCGACATAACTGCTGCTCTATATTATGGTGGCGATTGCAAACAGCGTTCTGCGCTGTTTGAGTAATCTGCGCTTGGGTAAAACGAAGTACCAGGTGCTGTAACCCGCCCTTCAAATCGAATTCTTTTTTCAGTACCCCCGCTTTCAAACGGTAGCCCTCACCCGCGCTTTGCACCACCACGCCGGCAGGCATGCTGCCGCTGCCTAAAAGATACGAAATACCGGTGAGCCCTTCATTACCAATTATTGAAAGCTGCACGGACGCCCCGTTCTCCGCACCATACAAAGGCGCAACAATGCTGGTGGTGGGAAAATATGCGTGAGTAATAGGCGAACCCGGCTCATGAATTATTTTCCCCAACGGCATTGATATGAACTCAAGAAATGCGAAGAGCCGTCCATAATCCTCTCGCGGCAGGGCGGCCAGAATGCGATTTTGCTTCGGGCTGTGCAGTGGAGACATAATGAGAACTCCTTTGTATTGAGCCGTGCCGCCGAAGTGTATCCTTCGCTCATGACACTACTATGATGACGGTGATTTAGAGGAAATCCGCTGACCCTGGCTTGATGTGCTTTACGTGGTGCCTATTCCTCTGCCAGCACCTCAACCGGAGGATAAATGCTTTGATCAGGCTGGTACTTATCAGATGATCCTGCATCTCAGTACTGCAATTGATATATAAAGAAGCATTTATCATGCCAGAGTGCTATTAAACCTTCTTGAACAGGTAGTTATATAAAATAAAGGGACAAAAACAGAATATGACAATATTTTATGTTGCCTGTGGGCAACATAAAAGGATCATCTAACTATAACTCATTGATAGTTATGAATTATTATCTGTCTCCAGATAGAGACGAGTTAAATGTACATAAAATCAATGGTTATATACATATGCGTAAGAGCGCTAGCGGCTAGGGTAACAGCAACGGGATGAAATGAGTTTGGCTCGTGTGCGGGGCGATGCTTCCCTATGCTTGAGCCGTTTTGGCGCGTCGTTACCCGCTTACAAAATTCCAATGGCAGGTTGATCACACACACGCCTTACTGATGTTTTCCATTCAATTTTTGACAGAAATTTCCAGATTGTCTATCAACCGGGTTTTGCCCAGCCGGGCCGCTCCCAGTATCACCAAGTTTTCATCTTCCTTGCACGCTGGGGCCAGCGTATCGCGGTGCCGCATGGAAATGTAATCAATTTTCCAGTGGTGTTCGCGAAGCAGTTTCTTTGCGTTTTCCTCCAATTCATGAAAATTTCTATTGCCGTTCTCTATCCCTTGCTTCACCTGCAACAGTACTTGATAAAGCCGTGCTGACTCGGCGCGTTCCTCATTCGTCAGATAGCGATTACGAGAACTCGACGCCAGATTGTCCGGTGCGCGTACCGTTTCTCCTGCGACGATTTCCACCGGCAAATTCAACTGCCGCACCAGTTCACGCATGATGTGCAATTGCTGGTAATCTTTTTTACCGAATATCGCTACCTGGGGCTGCACGATATTCAGGAGTTTCAGCACGACTGTGGCTACGCCGCGGAAAAAACCGGGGCGAAATTCACCTTCGAGAATATTCGCTACCGGCGGTGGTTCCAGCATGAACTGCTGCGGAACAGGATAAAGATCCTTTTCCTCAGGTGCAAAAACCACATTGGCGCCCCCGTGATTTTTCAGCAGTTCGCAGTCATCGGCCAGAGCCCGGGGATACCGGTCAAAATCCTCTCCCGGCGCGAATTGCAGACGGTTGACGAAAATGCTGACTACCACAAAATCCGCTTCTTGCTGTGCGAGACGCACCAGCGACAGATGGCCTTCGTGCAGGCCACCCATGGTCGGCACAAAAGCAATGGAAGATTCATGCCTGAGGCGCGCCCGCAAGGATGAGATATCGGCAACAAGCTCCATGCTCAATCCACGAGTCAGAATGCATGCTCCGGCCCGGGAAATTCTCCAGCTTTCACCGCCCTGACATAATTTTCAACCGCTTCATGTATCCCGTTTGCGTCGGTCAGGAAATTTTTCATGAACCTGGCTTTCTTGCCGGAATAGATCCCCAGCATGTCATACAGCACCAGTACCTGCGCCGAGCAATCTATCCCGGCACCGATACCGATGGTGGGAATGGACAGTTTCTTGGTAACTTTTTTCGCGAGCGTAGCGGGGACTACTTCCATCAAGAGCATTGCGGCGCCGGCGTTTTCCAGGGCGACCGCGTCTTCCAGCAACTGTTTTGCCTGGTGGTCAGTCTTGCCTTGCACTTTATAGCCGCTTAACTGGTGAACGGATTGAGGTGTCAAGCCGATATGGGCACAAACCGGAATACCGCGACGAGTCAGGAATTCAACGGTTTCAGCCATGACGGAACCCCCTTCAAGCTTGACCATATTTGCTCCCACGGCCATCAGTTCGGCGGCGTTCTCGAAAGTGTCTTGCGGGCTTACCTGGGACGTGCCGAAAGGCATGTCGGCCATAATGAATGCCTTGGTCGAACCGCGTGAGACGCAACGGGTATGATAGATCATGTCATCCAGCGTAACGGGGAGGGTGCTCTCCTCTCCCTGAAGCACATTACCCAGCGAATCGCCCACAAGCAGGATATCAACACCAGCATTTTCCAGTAACGTCGCAAAGCTTGAATCGTAGCAAGTGAGGATCGCGATTTTCTCCCCATCATCCCGCATCTTCTGTAAAGCGTCCTGTGTGGTGCGCATGCTTGAGCTCCTAATGTAGTGCGTCAGATAGTACTGATTGAAAATGACCTGATATTGCTATCGGCCTGGCTAAATCCCCAGATTGAAATACTCCCGAGGGCCGCGCATCTGCTCCACCTGCCTCAACAATAGATCAAAATCCGCCTGTCTATCGACAAAATTGAGATTTTCGCTGTTGATTATCATTAATGGCGCATCTTCGTACTGATGAAAAAAACGGGTATAGCTTTCGGTCAGCCGGTACAAATATTCCGATGTAATACTATTTTCAAAAGCGCTGCCGCGTCGCTTGACCCGTTCAATCAGCGTCGCGGGAGACGCTTGCAAATAAATCACCAGGTCGGGCGACGGCGCTTCGGGCTGGAGGTGCTGATAAATTTTCCGATACAGATCATATTCGGCATCGCTCAGGGTCAGCCTGGCAAAAAGCGGGTCCTTGTCAAGCAGAAAATCGCTTATAGTGGGTTTGGTGAACATATCGATTTGCGCCAGGCCCTGTAATTGATTGGCTCGCTGGAATAGAAAAAACAATTGTGTCGGTAGCGCATGGCGGGGAATATCTTCGTAGAATTTTGCCAGAAACGGATTTTCGTCCGGCTTCTCCAGCAGCAATTCGCTGCCCAGGTGACCGGCGATGACGCCGCGCCAGACTGGTCTTGCCCACGCCTATCGGCCCTTCCACCACGATGTAGCGATATTCTTCCAGCTTCACTGCGCTTGCTCTCGTTCGACTTGCTGTCCCGCGCACGCAGCCAGCAATTCAGCAATGGAGCCGTGCCCGGGAATATGGCAGTCCGGCGCAATTTCCAGAAGCGGTTGCAACACAAACGCCCTTTGATGCATGCGCGGATGCGGCAGAATCAGGCAATCCTCGTCCCATTGCAGACCATCATACATCAGTATGTCGAGATCAAGTGTTCGCGGAGCATTGAGATATTCACGCACGCGCCCGTGATCATGCTCGATTTCAAGCAGGGCTTTGAGCAGATCATGGGGGGCGAGCGCAGTTTCGATCAGCGCCACCGCGTTGATGAAATCAGGCTGATCGGTCTGCCCCAGCGGGCGCGCTGCGATAAAGCGAGGAATGCGCCAGCAGATGGCTTGATGGAAGGCGCGCCAGCTCCTCAAACGCTTTCCGTATCTGCGCGGCCGGATTATCCAGATTGCTGCCTAATCCGATATATGCCTGGGAAACGGTGTGACGATCTGACATGCGATTCATGGTACCGAACTATTCCGGCTCGTCCGCAGCTGCATTGTCGGGGCTCGCGGCATCGGCGGAGGCGGATGTTCGTCGGCCACGGCTTCTTCGGCGCTTCTTTTTCGCCTCGTCCTTGAAAAGCATGGCTTCACGTTCGCTGGTACTGGCATGCTGGAATGCTTCCCACCATTTCCCCAGCTCCATGTCGACCTCGCCGCTTTGGCAACGCAGCAACATGAAGTCATATGCGGCGCGAAAACGCGGATGTTCCAGTAAACGGAATGGCCTGCGTCCTGACCTGCCGATGAAGCGCGGCTGCATCGCCCAGATTTCCTTCATGATGGCATCGTACCTGCGCGGAATCGCGAGATTTCCATTTTGTACCGCCAGCACGTCATCCATCGCCTGATGCAAAGCAGGAATCAGTTTTTCTCCCGCAGCCTGACGAACGTTCCACCTCGCGAGTACTTCGTGCCATAACAGGGCCGCAAACAGGAAACCGGGGGAAACCGGTTTTTCCTGACGAACACGCTCATCGGTATTTTTGAGCGCGAGCGTAATAAAGCGCTCACCCAGCGGCTGTTCCAGTATGACGTCCAGCATCGGCAACAAGCCGTGATGCAATCCGCGTTTACGCAAATCGGTCACGCAGGTTAGCGCGTGACCGGACAGAAGCAATTTCAACATTTCGTCAAATAGCCGCGACGGCGGCACATTCCGCAACAGAGGAGCAAGATCGCCAATCGGCGCGGCGGTATCCGCGATCAATCTGCATATCGAGCTTGGCCGCAAGCCGAACCACCCGCAGCATTCGTACCGGATCTTCGCGATATCGCCGCATGGATCGCCGATGATGCGCAAGCGTCGTGCCTTGATATCGTCATAACCGTTCAGGTAGTCCCAGATTTCTTCCTGGACAGGATCAAAAAATAATGCATTGACGGTAAAATCCCGCCGCTTGGCATCTTCTTCCTGGCTGCCGAATACTTGTCGCGCAGCAGGCGTCCGTGCTCGTCAGCATGCGCGTCGGCTACAGTCCCTTCATCCTCGCTCGCGGATGTGCTCCCGCGAAAAGTGGAAACTTCCACTGTCTCGGCTCCGCACATCACATGCACCAGCCGAAAACGGCGGCCAATGATGCGCGAACGGCGGAAAATGGCGCGTACTTCCTCAGGCGTCGCATTCGTGGCGACATCATAATCTTTCGGCTCCAGTCCAAGAAGCAGGTCACGTGCGGCGCCACCGACGACGAAAGCGGAATATCCCGCTTCCTGCAGGCCTGATGTGACTTTCAGCGCACAGGGATTGATGTGGCCGCGCATAATGCCATGTTGTTCACGCGGGATGATATGCAGCTCGGCGGAAGAAGAGCGGATAGAAGGGACGGGAGCAGATGAGTTGCGGCTGAAGACGCGGCGGAGCAGTTTACGGATCATTACGAAATCAGGAAGCCTCTGAATAAGTCTCGCGCAGGCGAACTCATCAAGAAGGTGGGGTTAAGTGATGCAGAAAGTATGCTGCTGAACATGGCGCCCACGAAAAGATGAGCTGAAAAGAATCGCTGCTGGATATGGAATTATACACGCGGCATTGTTTCCGGCACGAAATGACGCTGCGCTTCCGAGAACGAATTCCGTCATATTACACTGGTAAAGTGCTTCGAGATTATCCCGGTTAAGTACTTCTTCAGTCGTTCCCGCAATGGTACGGCCATTGTCGAACAGCATGAGGATATGGTCGCAGAAACGGTTTGCCCAGCCAATATCGTGGAGCACCATGACGAGCGTCTTGCCCTGAGTCGCCAATTTGCTGAACAGTCTCATTGCACTCGCTTGATGGCGCAGATCCAGGTGTTGCAGCGGTTCATCCAGCAAATAACATTGTGGCGCCTGGGCAAGCAACAAAGCAATACGCGCGCGTTGGCGCTCGCCGCCGGAAAGCGTAATAAATGGACGACGCGGCGAGTTCGGTCAATTCCATTTCCTCGATGGCTTCACTTGCGATTTCGTGGTCTGACGGCCTGCCAGCCAAACATATTCTTGGCATGGGGATATCGTCCGAGCAACACATATTCATGCACATTTCCCCAGAACTCGCCCGGTTCTTCCTGCAGCATGAACGCCCAGAATGCGGGCAAGTTCGCGCTGAGACCAGGCTTGCGGCGTTTTCCCCGCCACCATTACCGGTGGCTCATCGTTTCCATTGGCGTGGCGCAAGCCGGCCAATGCATGGATCAAAGTCGTTTTGCCGCAACCGTTCTGGCCGAGTATCGCCCAGCATTCGCCCGGATTGATGGTCAAGCTCAGGTTTGGCACAGTATTTTGTCGGGATACCGAAGATTTAGATTCCTGATCTGTAAAATCATTCATCTAATATGCGTTCATGTTTAATTCATGAAGCAGCCTGAATCACAAACGTCAATACCGGGTGTCTTTTTATACCCGCAGGTATTCACTTTTTCTTCCCATCCAACGCTGAAGATGGTGTTTCGCAGCTTCCGGATAGTCACGCAATAATTCCTCGGCGGCGGCTACGAGCCGCATCAAGTAAATCCGCGTCCTGTTCCGGATCGGCAAAGCGCAGCATGGGTACACCGCTTTGGCGGGCACCGAGAAACTCGCCTGGACCGCGAAGCCGCAAATCCTGGCGCGCGATTTCAAAACCGTCGGTTTGCTCGAAAATAATTTTGAGCCGCTCCCGGGCCGTCGCGGATAAAGGCTTCTGATACAGCAATATGCATATCCCACCTTCCGCTCCCCGTCCCACGCGGCCCCTTAATTGATGCAACTGTGCCAGGCCCATGCGTTCGGCGTGCTCGATCACCATTAGCGAGGCATTCGGCACATCCACCCCTACTTCGATAACAGTGGTGGCGATCAGTAGATGAATCTCACCTTGCGCGAACGATTCCATCACTGCCGATTTTTCCTGGGATGGGAGCCGTCCATGCACCAGGCCGATTTTCAATTCCGGAAAAGTCAGGCTCAACGTTTCGTAAGTCTCGAGGGCTGTCTTGAGTTGCAGAGCCTCGGATTCTTCAATCAACGGACAAACCCAGTAGGCCTGTTTTCCCGCACGGCAGGCTTCCCGGATACGGGCGGTGACTTCATCGCGGCGCGTATCCGCGACCAGTTTGGTCAAGACCGGGGTTCTGCCGGGCGGCAGCCCGTCAATCAACGATACATCAAGATCGGCATAATAGCTCATTGAAAGGGTGCGCGGAATGGGCGTGGCGCTCATCATCAACTGATGCGGCCTGGCGCCGCTTTTCGTGCCCTTTTCTCGTAATGCCAGCCGTTGGTGAACGCCAAACCGATGCTGTTCATCAATGATCACAAGGCCCAGTCTGTCGAATTCGACCTGCTCCTGGAATAGTGCGTGGGTGCCGATGGCAAGCATGGCATTACCTTCGGCGATATTGGCAAGCATGATTTCCCGCTGTTTTCTTTTCTGATTGCCGGATAACCGGGCAATCGTCACGTCCAGATGAGCCAGGAGCGGGGCAAGCCAGGCGGAAAGCTTCTGATAATGCTGTTCAGCAAGGATCTCGGTCGGGGCCATCAGTGCGGCCTGATAATTATTTTCAATGGCTTGTAACATGGCCAATGCCGCCACGACGGTTTTGCCGCTTCCTACATCTCCCTGCAACAGCCGTTGCATCGGATGGGCCACAGCCAGATCGCGGCTGATTTCAGAAAAAGCCTTCTTCTGCCCGCTGGTGAGTTCAAACGGCAAGCGATGCCAGCAGTGCTTCAGTCAACTTGTTCCTGGCGGGCAGAACGGGCGCGCTGCCGCTGCGGCGCTGCCGATAATGCAAGCGCATGGACAATTGCTGAGCCAGCAGTTCATCGAACTTGATCCGGCGCCAGGCGGGATGGGTGCGTTCCTGCAATAGAGCGACCGGCGCGTCCGGCGGAGGTTGATGCAAGAATAAAACGCTGTCCTTGAAACTCTGGAGCTGATAATGCGTTAATACCTTATCAGGCAGAGTTTCCGAAAGATAGTCCCATTGACTGCCCGCATCTCGAGTTTGCTGAAGCACTCGACGGATCAGCTTGCGTATCGTTTCCGAAGAGAGTCCGGCAGTAGTTGGATAAACCGGCGTCAGCGCATCGGCCAGCGGTTCCTAGCTCCCCGCACGAGCCGGCATTTTGGATGGACCATTTCAACGCCAAAAAAACCTGGCCGGGCTTCTCCAAGCAATCGCACTCGCGTGCCGGTGGAGTATGCTTTCACCAGGCTACCGTAGAAATTGAGGAAGCGCATGAACAACGTGCCGCTGCCATCTTCTACCTGGCAAACCAGTTGCCGGCGGGGGCGATACATGATTTCGCTGCGGATAATGACGCCTTCAACCTGTACTGTCTTGTTTGCAGGCACATCATTGATGGGATAAAGATGTGTTTCGTCTTCGTAGCGCAGCGGCAAATGCAGCACCAGATCGAACTCATCGGCGATGCCCAGTCTGGCGAGTTTTTCCTGTACCGTCTTGCCGCCCAGATGAGAAGGGGCATGAGGCGTGGAAGTACATTCTGTGTTGCCTCTTCACCCCGGCAATACCAGCACCGCGTCCATTTCCACCAGCGCGCCACGCGGCAGCGCCGCTACTCCTACTGCAGCGCGTGCCGGATAGGGCGCATCAAAGTAGCTGGCCATGATCTCGTTTACTTTTTGAAAATTGGCAAGGTCTATCAGATAGACATTCAATTTGACGATATCGCCGAGGACACCGCCACTTGCCGCTGCCACGGCTTTCAAGTTTAAAAATACCCGATGGATTTGCTCCTCGATTCCATTTACCATCTGCATGGAAATCGGGTCCAGGCCGATCTGGCCCGAAACATAAACCGTATCTCCGCCGCTTACACGTATCGCCTTGGGAATAGGTGCCGATTGCCTGGGGCGCATCAGTAGTTTGTATCGTCTTTTTTTTCATGTAATCTCCTTGGGTTGTAATGTGGCTTCGCTCTAGAAGGCCTGCAAATTTGGAACTATGAAGGTCGGCTTTGCGATATGATGACGGGAATTTCCCACATTTCAACCGTAAAATCCCAAGCTCCGATGACTCATCATTGCCACTAAAAAAATAGAATGCACTTATAAGCTTATCACCAGCTTCAAGGCGCGGAAGTAAAATTCATATGGCATATGATCAACCATTCGACGGAACGGGAATTTTCCACGCGTCCATATTGCCGTGATATCGGGTTTGAGAAACTTCTTATCGCTAATTCGATAATAAGCAGCGCATGTATTGCTCACAACTTATAAGTAACAGCCTATGCAAAAACTGATCATACAGGGCGGCGAGCCTCTTTTCGGAGAAGTCCGCATTTCCGGTGCAAAAAACGCTGCCTTGCCAATTCTATGCGCTTCTTTGCTTACGGGTGAAACCCTCACAATAGAGAATGTTCCGCATCTGAACGACGTAACGACCATGCTGGGTCTTCTTGAACAGATGGGCATCAGCATCGCGGCGAACGACGACAGGACAGAACTGACCGCCGCGCAACTTTCTCATCTGGTTGCGCCTTATGAGATGGTAAAAACCATGCGGGCCGCAATTCTGGTGCTGGGCCCGATGCTGGCGCGCGCAGGTGCGGCAAGCGTGTCGCTGCCGGGCGGTTGTGCTATCGGCCTGCGGCCTGTCGATCAACATATCAAAGGGTTGCAGGCGATGGGTGCGGAGATCGATGTCGAGCATGGCTACATTCATGCAAAGGCAAAGCGCCTTAATGGTGCGCATATCGTCATGGATATCGTCACTGTCACCGGCACCGAAAACCTGATGATGGCGGCAACCCTGGCTGATGGAACGACCGTACTCGAAAACGCAGCGCGAGAGCCGGAAGTAACGGATCTGGCTAACTGTCTTATCGCGATGGGCGCGAAAATTCATGGCGTGGGTACCGATATCATTACGATCGAGGGCGTGGAGGCCTTGCATGGCGCAACCTATCGCGTCATGGCCGATCGCATCGAAACCGGTACGTTCCTGGTCGCCGCTGCTGCCAGCGGCGGTGAGATACACCTTAGGCATACCCGTTCCGGCACGCTTGACGCGGTGCTCGACAAGCTGATGGAAGCGGGTGCGGCGATTGAATCCGGAGAAGACTGGATATATTTGAAAATGAATAATCCATTAAAGTCCGTAAATCTGCGAACCGCGCCTTATCCGGCTTTTCCCACCGATATGCAGGCACAATTCATGGTGCTGAACAGCGTCGCCACGGGTACAGCCATCATTACCGAAACCATATTCGAAAATCGCTTCATGCATGTGCAGGAATTGAAACGCATGAACGCCGATATCAAGGTCGAGGGCAATACCGCGGTAGTATGTGGTGTGGCTCGTCTCGATGGTGCCAACGTCATGGCCACCGACCTTCGCGCGTCCGCCAGTCTGGTGCTGGCGGGACTGATCGCCAAGGGTGAAACCATCATCGATCGCATCTATCACCTTGATCGCGGCTATGAGCGTATCGAGGACAAGCTATCCCGGTTGGGGGCGAGAATCAGGCGAACGAACTAGCAGCCGATTTCCTTTAAGTGCGACAGGCTGCCAGGAACTTCAGGGCAATGTCATGGCAAGACGAAAACCCAGGTAGCGCATGCGCTTGTTTGTATCAAACCAGTTGCGGGTGATAGCCCGCATATCCTGGGGCCTGTGATTCCACGAGCCGCCGAAAAACATTCGCTTTGCGCAATTGCCTTGCCAACAGGTATCCGTCCATTGCCAGACATTTCCCATCATGTCGTATATCCCAAACGCATTGGGCTTGAAACTACCCACCGGCGCGGTTCTTCTGTTATCCCACTCGCTTCCGCAGCCATCGCAGTTAGCATTATTACGTCCGACATCGTTGCCCCAGTAATAGTCGGTGGTTGAGCCCGCCTGCGCGGCGATTTCCCATTCGTCTTTGGTTGGAAGACGATAAGCTTTCCCGGTTTTTTCCGATATCCACTGTATATAGGCTTGTGCATCATCCCAGCTCACGTTGATCACGGGTCTGGTGCCGCGCCCCCAGCCATTGTCCGAGGGTTGATATCCTCCACAGCCACCTGCCGCCACACAGGCGTCCCATTCCTTGAAAGTGACGGTATATTTTCCGATCGCAAATTTATGCCCTGGAATGGGTATCATTTCAGGGCACTCGGGGCAAGCCCCGCCGGCTTCGTTATGACGTCCAGCTGAAGTGGATAAAGCCACCCTTTGCTGCTGGTTGCCTACCTCATCCGGGGATGTTAATCGTATGCCAGTCGTTGTCGTTGCCGCGAGTACTACTTTTTGAGCTGTATTGCCGTTTATCGGGCGTTCACCTTCAAATGCCTCGCTATTATCGCCGCGGGTTCTTTCTTGTATTTCCGTAATGCGTTTATTGTTGAATTCGCGGTCGGCGGCCATTCCCCGGCTCATGGCATTATCTTTGTAATCGGGCTTGGCAGTGGATGCGAATGCACCTGCTTCGGCAGATGCTGCAAAGCTCAAGGCGAGCAGGACAGTAGACAAAACTGATTTCATGAATTCCATTTGAACGCGGATGGGGGGTTTTTTTTCGATTCATGTGTGGATACCGGGAGCGTAGTTGCCCGGGTGCATGGCACATAACCACTTTCAATGAGTGCTTCCAGCCTATATGGTAGCCGATGCCAGCCAGATATGGGGGAAAAATAGACTTGCGTAGGCGCCCCAGTCCCCGTTAAAGCGAT
>CAWKMH010000003.1:0-13261 GCA_963850515.1 uncultured beta proteobacterium | reverse complement strand
CATTTGTTAAATCCTGAATTCAAGCGTAGTCTTTCTTATTCCTTTAATTGCCGCGGATAAAAATGGATACGGTAGCGGTTCGCTGTTGCATCGCGGGTGGGGGTCCGGCTGGCATAATGATGGGGCTGCTATTAGCCCGCGCGGGTGTTGAGGTACTGGTTCTGGAAAAGCATGCGGATTTTCTGCGGGATTTTCGAGGAGATACCATCCATCCATCCACATTGGAAGCCATGCATGAGCTTGGATTTCTCGAAGCGCTACTGGATCTGCCGCATCAAAAAGCACATCGGGTCAATGGGCAGTTTGGCGCGCTTGCCTTGACAGTGGCTGACTTCGGTTATTTGCAAACCCGATGTCCCTTTATCGTTTTTATGCCGCAGTGGGATTTCCTGAGTTTTCTTGCCGAACGGGCAGCCCGATATCCTACGTTCAGCTTGCGAATGAACACTGAAGTGACGGGGCTCATCGAACAGGAGGGATGTATCGTCGGTTTGCGGGCGGTGACCCCGAAGGGTCCATTGGAAGTGCACGCGAGCCTTGTGGTCGGAGCGGATGGCCGGCACTCTACTGTGCGTGCGCGTGCCGGACTGAGAGGCATCGAGTATGGCGCACCTATGGATGTATTATGGTTTCGGCTGTCTCGGTGCGCCGGGGATCCGGAAGACCCTGTCGGACGTTTCGATGCGGGAAGGGTCTTTGTCATGCTGAACCGGGACGCTTACTGGCAATGTGGTTTCGTGATCCCGAAAGGTTCCTATGCGCAGGTTCGGGAGCGAGGGTTGCCGTCATTACGCGACACTATTACGGAGCTGGCACCGTTTGTAGCCAATCGTGTCCATGAGCTGCAAGACTGGGAAGCTATCAAGCTACTCACTGTTCAGGTCGATCGGCTGCGTCAATGGTATTGCCCCGGCCTTCTCTGCCTTGGTGATGCGGCACATGCTATGTCCCCAATCGGCGGTGTCGGAATCAACCTGGCAATTCAGGATGCAATTGCCGCATCGAATATACTGGCTGCGCCGTTACGGGAGGATAGACCCACTATTGCGGCGCTGCGGCGGATTCAACGGCGCCGCGCGTGGCCAACGCGCATGACACAGCGATTGCAGCTCTTTCTCCAGAAGCAGATCATCGGCCGCGTATTACGTGGCGGTGATTCTCTTTTGCCGCCATTTTTTCTCCGCTTGCTCGCACGCTTTCCCTTGCTGAGGTGGATTCCTGCCCGATTGATCGGTATCGGGTTTCGTCCCGAGCATGTCAAGACGCCTGACGTATGGCTTCGCTGAGCTGGATCGATCGCTATTCTGCTTATGGCAGTTGTATTTTCCCCTGAACTGCGAAGGCCGCGTCCACGCCAACCGGGTAAGCTATCATCCTAAATCCGGTAGTTGACCGCTTATTTATCAGGTTATAGTTATGATTAATAACAATATTTCGTATTATTTGACCCTCACCTTCTGGGTGAGGCCGCTACGGGGTGAATTGCATAGTTTTTGCGGCGCATGGCTGCGTTGCAACTCCTTGGAATGGGGCGCCTCGGAGCGTCGCACGAGGGGCCCCGCGCAGCGGGGATCGGGCAGCGCAGGGGATGCCGCGACCGCGTTTCATGGCGCCCGCATCCCGCTGCGGGGTCGCACCTTCCTGCGGAAGGCACTGCTCCGCCCTGCGCGGTCGCACCATTCCGCGTCGTTGCGCCTTGCCCTGCACCCCAAAAACCACACACTCCGCCCCGTCCAACTACCGGATTTAGGATCATCCAGACGATATTTTTTATTTTGATGAGTGGGCTAATTGGTGCGCTAGCGCACCGAACCCTTGGAAAAATTCAAATAAATTCGAATCGCAGCAATGTTGCTGAGTTAATAGAGGAGGAGCTATGAAATTTTCTACAAAATAAAACTCATTTACTGGCACTGGTGAGTGCGCTGGTTTTCGGCGTGGCCGGTACCGGGATAGTTCATGCGGCTGAGGGTGATTACGACATGCCGGATTCGATAGCGCCCGGTGATTCTGCGGCCGTGAGGGACACGGGTTCCCCGAACCCAGAGGATGAAAGCATAAAAGAGAAATGGAGTAAAAAAGATCGGGCTGCGACCAAGACCACCCCCAAGCGTGACAACTCAAGATACAGCACCGACGGAACGGAAAGGTATGACGACGATGAGGGAGACAGCGGCACAGGCCCCAAGCTTCCAGGCCGCTATTAACGATGGTGGTGAGGGCTGACATCGGGATCAGGCTGCTACTGGCAGAGTCACGCTTACCGGGAACGCCCCTTCCTCCATTTAGAGTTCGTGGGGTGCTAATTGGCCCGCGCGGAGGAGGCAGGTGCGATGCAGAAGCCGACCTGAGGCCAACGCCACCCGCCGATATTACCGGTTAATTGGTTTATACCTGATCCGTTTAGGTTTTGCGCCTTCCTCACCCAGGCGTTTTCGCTTGTCGGCTTCGTATTCCTGATAATTGCCACTGAAGAATGCGACCTGCGAATTGCCTTCGAACGACAGGATGTGAGTTGCGATACGGTCCAGGAACCAGCGGTCGTGCGAGATGACCAGCACGCTCCCGGCAAACTCCAGCAATGCATCTTCCAACGCACGCAGCGTTTCCACGTCCAGGTCGTTGGAAGGCTCATCCAGTAGCAGGACGTTGCCACCCGAGATGAGCGTTTTTGCTAAATGGAGCCGGCCACGTTCGCCACCGGAAAGGTTGCCGACGTTCTTCTGCTGATCGCCCCCCTTGAAGTTGAAACGCCCCAGATAAGCGCGAGCCGGCGTCTCATACCTACCGACGGTGAAGATGTCATGGCCATCGGAGATGGTGTCGAATACGGTTTTTCCGCTTTCGAGCTCGTCACGCGACTGGTCGACATGCGCGATTTTGACGGTCGTGCCAGATCTCGATTTCACCGGAGTCTGGTTGTTCCTTGCCTGTGATCATCCGAAACAGGGTCGATTTACCGGCACCGTTGGGGCCGATGATGCCGACGATGGCACCAGGTGGAACTTTAAACTCAAGTTATCGATCAGGAGCCTGTCGCCGTAAGCTTTGGATACATTCTTGAACTCGATGACTTCATTACCCAGCCTGTCTGCGACCGGAATGAATATCTCCTGCGTTTCATTGCGCTTCTGGTATTCCTGCAGTTAAGTTCTTCAAACGGGCAATACGCGCCTTGGTTTTGGCCTGCCGGCCCTTCGGATTTTGCCGCACCCATTCCAGTTCTTTTTGCAACGCCTTCTGACGCGCCGATTCGGTCGATTCTTCCTGCTTCAAGCGCTCTTCTTTCTGTTCCAGCCACGACTGTATTGCCTTTCCACGGAATGCCATGGCCACGGTCGAGTTCCAGAATCCACTCGGCGGCGTTATCGAGGAAGTAGCGGTCATGGGTAACTGCCACCACAGTGCCGGGGAAGCGCTGAGGAACTGCTCGAGCCATTCGACCGATTCAGCATCCAAATGGTTGGTCGGCTCATCCAGCAACATGTCAGGTTTGGATAGTAAAAGTTTGCATAAGGCTACGCGGCGTTTTTCGCCGCCGGAAAGATTTCCGATCTTGGCGTCCCATGGCGGCAAGCGTAGCGCATCGGCGGCCATTTCCATTGCTGATTCCATCTCCGCCGCTTACCGCGATGATAGCTTCCAGCCGGACTCTGTTCGGCAGCCAATGCATCGAAGTCCGCATCCTCCTCGGCATAAGCCGCGTACACCTCTTCCAATTTCGCTGCGCACGAACACTTCGCCGAGCCCCGACTGTACTGCCTGGCGTACCGTCTGTTCCGGGTCGAGTTGCGGTTCCTGCGGAAGATAGCCGATATTGAGGTCTGGCATCGCGTCACCTTCGCCTTCGATTTCCTTGTCCAGGCCTGCCATGATTTTCAATAGGGTTGATTTGCCGGAACCATTCAAGCCAAGCAACCCTATCTTGCGCCGGGAAAAAACTGATGGATATATCTTTGAGAATCGTGCGCCGGGGCGGGACAATTTTGCCGACGCGGTTCATGGTTAATACGTATTGAGCCATAAAATAGATGCGGATATAGTTGAATGCGGGTAATTAAGATCATCCAAGTTTAACGCATTGCGGCAGATTATAAAGATCAAAAGGAGGAGTAACATCGGATGCCATTTTTCGACATCATTCTAATTTTCTGGGCTCCGACGTTCCTCACATAGGAATCCTAATGGATAGGATGCTGAATATTCATGTTCATTTACGGCACCGTGCGCTTCGGCTATCCGCTACTTGCAGTGTTCTCTTCAGCTACCGGATTTACGTTCAATGTTCGACACTCTAGATCGCGCTATTAGCTTTGACGTAACAGATTTTAGGAATTACGCGACAAACAAGACGATTTCAGCGCCGCCCGTCTTGTGCTACTATGCACTTATCTTGTAACACATTGGGGCAACGCCATGAGCGAGGCAACCTTTACATTCCGGGTCGATGAAGGCCTGAAAAGTGAGTTCTCCACGGCCGCAAAGGCCTGCGATCGTACCGGCGCGCAGCTCCTGCGCGACTTCATGCGCGACTTCGTGCAGCGGCAGCAGGAAGTGGCCGAGCATGACGCCTGGTTCCGTCGCCAGGTGCAAATCGGCTTGGATTCGGCCAACGCCGGCAACCTGGTGCCGACCGATCAGGTTGAAGCCAAGTTCGCCGCCCGGCGAGCCATCACGCGTCGCCGTCTTGAAGCCGAATGACGGAACTGCTCTGGACGCGAGGCCATTCAGGACCGTGATGAAATCTATGACTACATCGAGGCCGACAACCCGGTGGCGGCGCTGGCCCTCGATGAGCTGTTTTCAGAAAAGGCCAGCCGCCTGGTCGATCACCCCGGTCTCGGCCGCCCTGGTCGTGTCGCCGGCACCCGCGAGCTGGTAGCGCATCAGAATTACATCTTGGTCTATGACCTGACCGGCGAGCTGGTGCGCGTGCTGCGCGTCTTACATGCGGTCAGGCAGTGGCCGCCGCAGAAGTGAGAGCACAATGCACCGTCGCCGCTACACCCTGGGATTGGTAGCCGCATGAAGTTGGAGTCGTTCCTTATAACAACTCATGGCCTTCGCTCTTTGAATCCAAGCGTTCGCCTATTCAAGGCGTTAGGCGATACCGTGATCGCGCTACATCATGTTGGGCGCACCGCTATTGAAGATCTCGCGGCAGGGCAATCATTGTATAGCGAAAAATTTTTTTGCCCATGAATATTCCAAAGTCATATTAATCCATACAGATCCGTATGATGCCTGTCGGGCACGTTTACACGCAGCGCCAAGCAATGGCGCGCTTCTTTCCCCGCAACCCGTTAATCCATTGGATTAACGCACCATAGCGAGAATATGGCACGGTTCGTGCTTAAGGTGCTGTGGCGACACGATTGAAGAAAACTGAGAATGATCAAGGTCGTGTGCGCCAATAACGATAAACAAATGGAGAAAATATGAACAGGATATACCCTGGAACCTGCTTGCCGGCGCTCTGATTGCAGGCAACGCTCTGGCCGCGCCCATCAATCAAAGTTACGATACATTCGGTACGCTGGCCGGCGCTACTTTTGGCGGCACCGGGATTCCAAACGACGCAGTAGCGGTGGCAATTACCAACTTGGGAAATTCCGCAGGCGATCCACAGGTCACACTGGGATTGACCGCTCACCAGCGTTATTCCAACCCCGCTCTTACGAACGATGGGGCTGGCATTTTCTTCGCCAGTCCGGGTGTGGACACGAATGCTCCATCTCCCGCTAATCCGTATGCGACCTGGAATATTGGCTTCTACCTGGGCGGAGAAGACCTGAACTTATACAATTACAAGTTGTTGTACGATTTTAATCCTGGTTTTAATACAGACGAAAGTGAGCATGGCCAGATCATTTTTTCCAGCCGCCTTGGCGGGCCCATTCAAGATTCATGGAATATGGGAATGGATTTTCTGGGCGGTGCGATACCAGGACTTATTACTCCTCCGAGTTTTGCCTCGTTTGATCCCAACAACGCTGGTGAATACAGCTTCGCTCTCGTTGCTTATGATGCCCAAGGTGCCGAGGTTGATCGTTCTGCCATCGTAGTGAGGGTGGGCCAGGTTCCCGAACCCGGCACCCTCGCACTCCTGGGGTTGGGCTTGATCGGCCTGGCCGGTATTCGAGGAAGAGCCAGTAATCGGGGCGGATAATCAATCTCGGGCTACGCTTTTGGAGCGGCCATGCAGGGCGCAGCAGTATTTTTTAGGGAATAGTCTTCCAAGCAACGCATAAATTCCAATTCCCTCTCTACGCCTGAAAGTTGCCGATGCGCCATAAAGCGCATCGGCAACAGGGCAACAAGGCATTGACGGAAAATTTCCAAACACCCGGCGCGTTGAACAGACATCAGACTTTGCCTGGACTCCGGTTGCAGTCGTTCCAGATCCATTGCCGAAAGCTCTGCTGTTATCGCTTCCTTGAAGATCGGCTGAGGTTTTATCTGAGGTTCAATCACACAAACGCAAGTATTTCCTATCCTCCATTGTTCCTCGGCGATGTGGCTCGAGTGAGGCGCTCGGCGTTATCCTTCGTATCATAAATATTGATATGTGGGCGGCTCTCTGCCGTCTTTTCCATGCGCTCGCGAATTTTGGTCGCCATTTCATTATTGCGCTGCACAGCCGGGCGTGCTTCCATGGCTTCGAACCAGCGCATGAAATTGGGAAAAGCAATACTATCGATGCCGCGGTCTTTGTGCCCTTTGCACCACGGATAAGTCGCGATATCGGCGATAGTATATTCGCCGGAAGCGAGCCATTGATATTTACTCAGGCGGTTTTCCAGTACGCGGTACAGACGTAGCGATTCATTGTTGTAGCGATCACGGGCGTACTGATTATCTCTGGCCTGGCCATTGAAGTGATTAGCCTGGCCGAACATGGGCCCAATATGCGCTACCTGGAAAAACAGCCACTGCAATGTGTCATAGTACTTGCGCGCATCCTTTGGCATGAATCTTCCGGATTTCTCGGCGAGATAAACAAGGATAGCGCCCGATTCCATCATTATGTAGGGTCCACCACCAGGCCCGTCCGTATCCACAATGGCAGGAATCTTGTTATTGGGGTTGAGTTTCAGGTGTTCGGGCTCGAACTGTTCACCAACGCCGATATTCACGTCGATATGCTTCCATTCGGCTTCCATCTCTTCAAGCATGATCATCACCTTCTGGCCATTAGGCGTTGGGCTTGAATGCAATTCAATCATGGTTTCCTCCCTGTTTGCTTCGTGCATCGACGTCAATTATCGGGATTATTTGGCCGCGCCATGATAATTCTGCCGTTTCATAGCGGATATATTTCTGCGAACTGCGCAAGGCTTCGGTAAACTGATCCATAGTCAATTTTTTCAAATAATCATCAGGAATTTCATGTTGTTCAAAATAATCGGAGTCTTGTTAGGTTATCACTTCTTCGGCATTTTCGGCGCATTGATCGGCTATATCGTTGGAGGTATCGTCGACCGTTACATAGCTTACGGCTCGGGTGCGGTCAATCCGTTTACGAACGCTCATCGGCAGTCGGTTTTCATCGAAGCTGTTTTTATGCTGATGGGAAAGCTTGCCAAAGCGGACGGCCATATTTCCCAGGATGAAATCACTCATGTTGAAGATTTCATTCAAAAGCTGCAGATGTCGTCCGAACACCGTGAGCGCGCGATTGCCCTGTTCAGGCAGGGAGCGGCGCCGGATTTTGATTTTGAGCCGAAGCTGAACGAATTTATCGCTGTTTGCGGACACACCCATAGCCTGAAGCAGATGTTGCTGGTTTACCTCATTGTCATGGCACTATCCGACGGGCGGATGGATACGGCTGAGGAGAGCTTATTAAAAGGTATTGCGCTCCGCCTGGGCTATGATCAGCTTGCGTTTTCAAAACTGCTGGAGATGGTTTTAAACCAGTCGCACTTTGCGGGTGGCCGGGTATCTTCCGCCAACGCGCTGGATGAGGCTTATAAAGCATTAGGTGTAAAGAAGGAAAGCAGCGACCAGGAAATCAAGCGGGCCTATCGGAAGCTGATAAGCCAGTATCACCCCGATAAATTAATGGGGCAGGGGGTTCCGGAAGATATGATTGCCATGGCTACCGCACAAACTCAGGAAGTACAGACCGCTTATGACTTGATTAAAAAGAGCCGCAATATGTAAATTAAACAGATCGGGTTTTTAGTCCGGTTCAGGTAATTTTGGTCGAGAGGTTGAAATGAAAGTCGCCGTGTGTAGTGCAAAGCCCTATGACCGTCAATTTTTGGAGGCGGCCAATCTTAACATCGGACATGAACTGGCATTTTTTGATTTGCCGTTATGCGAAGAGACGCAGCAGATGGTGGAGGGCTTTCCCGCCGTGTGCGTATTCGTGAACGATACGCTTAATGCCGATGTGCTACGGATTCTGTCCTTCCAGGGCACGCGCCTGATCGCCCTGCGCTGTGCTGGCTTCAACAATGTCGACATACAGGCGGCGGTTGACCTGGGGCTTCATGTCGTGCGCGTTCCGGCTTATTCACCGCATTCGGTGGCAGAGCATAGTGTAGGACTGATGCTGGCACTCAACCGGCGTCTTTGCCAAGCCTATAATCGTGTGCGCAACGGTAATTTTGAATTGCAGGGGTTGCTTGGTTTTGAATTGCGCGGCAAAACAGCCGGCATAATCGGTACGGGACGCATCGGTACGGCAGTTGCTCAAATACTGCACGGATTTGGTTGCCGCCTGATCGCATATGATCCGCAGCACAGCCCTGAATGCGTCAGCCTGGGTGTGGAATATGTTCCGCTGGAAAAGCTCTACGCAGACAGTGACATCATTACGGTGCATTGCCCGCTGAACCAGAAAACTCACCATTTAATCGGTAGAGCGGCAATCATGCGCATGAAGCCGGGCATCATGCTGATCAACACCAGTCGTGGCGCGGTGATCGATACGCAGGCGGTGATTGAAGGGCTTAAATCATCAAAAATTGGTTACCTTGGCCTGGATGTGTATGAGCAGGAAGGAGACCTGTTTTTTCAGGATTTATCTGATCAGGTGATACAGGATGATGTGTTTCTGCGCTTGCTGACTTTTCCAAATGTACTGATTACCGGACATCAGGGGTTTTTCACCGTCGATGCCCTATCCAGCATTGCGCAAACCACCCTGCAAAATATCAGCACCTTCGAGCGCGATGGCATATGTCAGAACGAGGTGACGCAGGCGCTATTAAGAATGAGCTGAGGAACCTTTGGAAATAGCGCCAACGGCCGAGGTTCTCATTGCCGTCCTCATCGCCGCCATTGCCGCAGAATAAACGGCGCCTAGCAGCCTGTCGGACTTAAAGGAAATCGGCTGCAAAAGCGTCTGGCTGGTTCATGTTTCGCTGCTTTTTCGACCAATAGAATAACTATTGGCCTTCAAAATCCTCAAAATCTGCCCTCACCCAGTCACTTTTTCGCTGCGATTTTTCAAGTCCGACAGGCTGCTGACGAGAAGAGTACAGATATGTGTGGTCGCAATTCACCTGATCCAGCTTGAATTGAGTGAAGTCACCAAAGCATCGCAAATCCGGCGCATGCCCATACTTTACCGTGTTCTGTCCCGAACTCGTCATATCTCCCTCGCCACACAACTCTGCATTCGCCAGTGGCAGAACAGATTTTTCATCCAGATACTTCGGCTGATTCGGACTGCATATTCCAGGAACATTCTCTTCCGATCTACTGAACAAATCCGTCACCGGAAGCTTATCCAGTTTCTCGATCATTACTCTCGACGGTTGATATGAACAAGCCATGCGCCCGGCTTTGTTTGTTGGCTATCGTACAGAACACACCTGCGAGATGAACCAGACTAAAGCTCTGCATCCTGGGTCTCGCCGGGATCAACTACAGGACGGAAGTCCAAGGAGCCTGATCCTTGAATACGCCGGCACAATTGACCGAGGTTTGGCCTCTGGTAGCTTACTTCCTGCTCGTCATCGCGCTGATGGGCGTAGTCCTGTTGCTTTCGCATGTCATTGGTGAACGCCATCGGGCTGGGGCGGCGGATGAGCCGTTCGAGGGCGGTGTTGTTACCGTCGGTTTTGCGCGATTGCGCCTGTCCGCCAAATTTTATTTGATCGCAATGTTCTTTGTGATCTTCGATGTGGAAGCCGTGTTCCTCTTTGCCTGGGCGGTTGCTTTTCGCGAACTGGGCTGGGCTGGGTATATCGAGGTGGTTATCTTCATCGGTATTCTGGGTCGCGGCACTGGCTTATTTATGGAGGCTGGGCGCGCTGGACTGGGGTTCCAGCGGGCATCGTTCCCATGGACAAAGGGAGGTCGAACGATGCGATGGTCGCTGAGCAAGGTAACCAACGCGGCTGAGTCAACCGTGCCAATCGAGTCCCACGAGCTCACTGGGTCAATTGAGCCGCCACGCCACCAGCCAGTCATGCGCAGCAACCATGGTATTGAAGAAGACGGACAACGCAATGTATTGTTGGCGCGGCTGCAAGACCTTGTTGCGTGGGGCCGCAAAAATTCCGTCTGGCCTTACAACTTTGGTCTCTCGTGTTGTTACGTGGAAATGGCCACGAGCTTCACCAGCAAGTATGACATTGCCCGATTCGGTTCCGAAGTGATCCGCGCCTCACCCCGCCAAGCCGACCTGATCGTCATCTCGGGCACTGTATTCATGAAGATGGCGCCGGTGATCCAGCGGCTTTACGAGCAAATGCTGGAACCGCGCTGGGTGATCTCGATGGGCTCCTGCGCCAATTCCGGGGGTATGTACGATATTTACAGC
The DNA here is from genome assembly GCA_963850515.1 of uncultured beta proteobacterium. Taxonomy (GTDB): domain Bacteria; phylum Pseudomonadota; class Gammaproteobacteria; order Burkholderiales; family Nitrosomonadaceae; genus Nitrosospira. Next base: position 2,481 of record CAWKMH010000003.1, on the reverse strand, counting down.
GTGGTACAGGGGGTGGACGCATTCATCCCGGTGGATATTTATGTTCCTGGATGTCCGCCGCGTCCGGATGCATTCATGCAGGGTCTGAATCTGCTCCAGGATGCGATTGGCAAGGAAAGGCGTCCGCTGAGCTGGGTCATCGGTCCGCAAGGGGTCGAGAGGTCGGACCGGCTTCGCAGCGGGATATCAACAGAGCGCGGAGAATGCGCGAGACAGTGTTGCGTAGTCCCGACGAGGTTTGAACCTTGAGCGAGACTTCATCCAGCGTTGTCTTGGAACAGAACGTTCCGGCCATTCTTGCGGAATTGAACGATCGCTTTGGCGCGGCAATCGGGGCCACGCAGAAAACCTGCGATGGCATGCCGACACAGTGGGTAGCGAGGAACAGCGTGTGCGATGTTTTGCGCTACCTGAAACTGGAGGCGGAGCGTCCTTATCGCATGCTGTATGACCTTACTGCCATCGACGAGCGCACCCGCGTTCACCGGGGCGACCAGCCGCCGAGTGATTTCACTGTAATTTATCACTTGCTGTCGTTCGAGCGCAACGCAGACATCCGTCTCAAGCTCGCGCTTTCTGCTGACGATCTGCTGGTGCCCACCATCACCGGCATCTGGCCTGCAGCGAACTGGTATGAGCGAGAGATATGGGACATGTTCGGCATCGTTTTCACGGGGCATCCACACCTGCGCCGTATCCTGTTGCCTCCCTGGTGGAAAGGCCACGCGCTACATAAGGACCATCCCGCTCGCGCCACGGAAATGGAACCTTTCCGGTTACCGCAGGATAAGGGGGATGCTGAGCAGGAGATGCTACGCTTCCATCCGGAAGAGTGGGGAATGCGGCGTGCACATGAAAACACCGATTTCATGCTTCTCAACCTGGGACCCAACCACCCAGCGTGCATGGCGTCTTTCGCATCGTATTACAACTCGATGGCGAGGAAATCGTCGACGCCGTGCCGACATTGGCTTTCATCATCGCGGCGCAGAAAAAACTGGTAAACGTCAATCCTGGCACACCTAATTGCCTATACCGACCGTGTCGACTATCTGGGAGGGGTGATGAACAACCTCCCTTACGTGCTGGCAGTGGAAAAACTGGCCGGCATCGAAGTGCCCGAGCGCGTAAAGGTAATCCGCGTGATGATGGCCGAGTTTTTCCGGATCGCGAGCCATCTGGTGTTCTACGGGACTTATGCCCAGGATCTGGGCGCGTTGTCGCCGTATTTTCATGTTCACCGACCGGGAGCGGGTATTCGATATCGTCGAGGCTATTTGCGGAGGCCGCTGCATCCGAGCTGGTATCGCATCGGCGGCGTGGCGCAGGATCTGCCTGATGGGTGGGACCGGCTGGTGCGCGACTTCCTGATTATCTCCCCCCCGGCTCGACGAGTATGACAAGATCGCGCTGGGCAATCGCATCCTCAAGGCGCGCAGCCGCGGTATCGGTACGTATACAGTGGATGAGGCGATTGAGTGGGGCGTGACGGGGCCGGGTCTGCGTGCCTGCGGTTTTGAATGGGATTTTCGAAAGGAGCGGCCTTACTGGGCTACGACCAGTTCGATTTCGATATACCCACCGGCCAGCATGGCGATTGTTATGACCGCTGCGCGGTTCGCGCCAAGAGATCCGCCAGAGCCTGCGCATCATTGAGCAGTGCCTCAACCATATGCCGGCGGGAGCTTATAAGGCGGATCATCCGTTGACTACGCCGCCGCTCAAGAAGTACACCCTGCACGACATCGAGACCCTCATCAATCATTTTCTGGGCGTGAGTTGGGGGCCGGTCATCCCGCCGGGCGAAGCATTCGTCGGCATTGAGGCGACCAAAGGGAAAATGGCTATTACCTGATCAGCGACGGTAGCACCATGGCCTACCGGGTACGCATCCGCACACCTTCTTTTCCGCACCTGCAAATGATTCCCCTGATCAGCCGCGGGCTGATGATTTCCGATTTGATCGCCATTCTGGGCAGCATTGATTTTGTCATGGCCGACGTGGACCGCTGAGGCGAATATGCTGAGCGAGCAGGAAAGACACGGAAATAGCTGCACAGTCGCACCGCTACCCGAACAATCGGGCGCTGTGTATCGAAGCACTCAAGATTGTGCAGGCGCACCGGGGTTGGGTGTCGGACGAGGGCATTGCGGACGTGGCTGAAGCCCTGCAAATGGCGGGGGCGGAATTAGAGGGTGTCGCGACCTTCTACAATATGATTTTTCGGAAACCGGTGGGCAGGCATGTGATTTTGCTGTGCGACAGCGTGAGTTGCTGGATTATGGGTTACGACGGGCTGCGTGAACATTTGCATGCACGGTTGGGTATCGGGCTGGGCGAGACCACCGCCGATGGCTGTTTCACCCTGCTGCCGAATGTATGCCTTGGTGCCTGCGACCATGCGCCGGCGATGATGATAGACAGCGCACATTATCAAGACCTGGACCCTGCCGGGGATGGATGAAATCCTGGCGAAATAT
>CAWKMH010000002.1:0-4127 GCA_963850515.1 uncultured beta proteobacterium | reverse complement strand
CCCGCCTCTTCCATCATTTTGAGATCATTGGCGCCATCGCCGATAGCGATTACTTGCTCGCGCCTCAAGCCCAGCTTTTCGCGCACATTTTTTAGCACCTCGGCTTTTCCCGAGGCTCCGATGATTTCTCCCATTACCTTGCCGGTGAGTTTTCCATCCGCAATTTCAAGTTTGTTGGCTGCGGCATAGTCGAGATTCAGTTTTGTTTTTATTCTATCCGTAAAAAACGTAAATCCACCAGAAATGACCATGGTCCTGAGACCCGCGAATTTCATCCGTTGCAGCATTATTTCCGCACCGGGGCTTAATCGCACACGCTCATCGTAAACTTGCTGCAATGCATCCTGGTGCAACCCTTGCAGCAAGGCGGTGCGCTGCCTCAAGCTTTCCGCAAAAACGATTTCGCCACGCATGGTTCTCTGTGTAATTTCCGACACTTGAGGTTTCATTCCGTGCATGTCGGCTATTTCGTCGATGGACTCGATCGCAAGCAGGGTTGAATCCATATCCATCGCAACCAGCCCAAAATCGGAAAGCTGCGCTGTTTGTTCGACGAACGCGAAGTCCAGTTCGGCATCCACGCAATATTCAGCCACATGTTCGCGGCGGCTTGCGTTTTCCAGCCGAAACGCCTGGCCTGTGATTCGTTCGATATGGTTAGCGCCGGCGAGTTTCGCCAACTCTCTCAAATCACTGTTTGCTATCTCAAGCCCTTGTATTATCAGATTCATATACCGTTCCATTTATTGTTAAAGATGCTTCCAGTCCCTTTAAGCGCGCTGGAAGATAGCCTGGTCAGCCCAGGCGTGCTACTGCTTCAAGAGAGAACACAGATGGAGTAGCCGCTCCTGTACGCCTTTCTGTAAACCTGTAGGGCGGCCCGAGGCAGGTCCCCGCAGTTTTATGCTGCGGAGAAGGCCAATGTAGCGGGACTAATATTTTTCGGCAACCCAGCATTTTGCCAGCAATCGCTAGTAACTTCTACATCGAATTGCCGGAGCCTATTTACCCGGTGGTTCGAGATTTAGCCGATACCCTAAAATCCATGCCTGGCTGAAGGTACAATCTACCCATGTCGCCTTGTATTTTTATGATCTCGAAAAGAGCTTTATAGGCCCTGAAGATCAAGCAAATGGGGATGTACTCATACTTTGCCGGTCCTTGCTATATCTGCTGCCCTGTTCGATGAGTGGCTAGCAAGTCGGCGCGCCGCCGAGTTTTGCCTGGCTAGCACTAGACCACACAGTGAAAATGGTGATGCGTACCACATAAACCGGAACTGAGCGATAATATCTGTTTCAACCAATATCAGGATCCGGAGTAACCGAGTCATGGGACTATTGAGGCGATCAGTGAAGCACTACAGTCTTTCAAAGCTTCAGCCAGGACAAATGCCGGACTGGATAATTTTCGTGCTTATCGGCGTGATCATGACGGGATGCAGCATTCTTCCAAAAGCTTCTCCCTCTGAAGCCGAGATTGCCCGCAGCCTCTGGTCTCCATGTATTGGGGAACAGCATGAAATCGAGCGCCTGCAAAAACTGCTTGTGGAAAAAGAGGTGCAGCAGCAGGAAATCGAACGCTTGCAGAAGTTGGTGGCGGAAAAGGAGGCCCAAATCCGCAGCCAGGAAGCCCGGCAGCAGGACCAGGCAAAGACATTGCAGGAAACCAGCAGCAAGGCTGCTCACGCCCAGGTGAAACTCAGGCGTTTGGCTACACGTCCCGCCGCCGCCTCCACTATTGCGGAAGTTGAAATGGTCATGGAAAACCTTAAGTCATCCCCAATCACGGGTTCCGCGCAGGTACTGCAAGCTCAGGCAGCGCGCCTTCTGGATGCGGCCGCTACATCGTACGCAGAGGACAACTATGCCGCCGCCATGGATTATGCCGCGCAGGCTCGTGAGTTTATCAACATGATAACAAACACCCAAGGTCGCAAGAACTCGGAGTCGCATCAAATAACAGTCTCGTTGCAGGTTCCTCTCCCGCTTCGTGCCACTGCCAATAGCAATCTGCGCCAGAAGCCAGGTTTAAGTGCCGCAGTGCTGGGCGTATTGAAGAAGGAATCCCTTATGGTAGCGGATGCCTATCAGGGCGAATGGTTGTTGATCTCGGCCGATGGGCGGTCGGGATGGGTACTCAATACGCTGGTGGAAGCACTACTTGGGCAAGCAGTAGGTGCGGTGGACAAACAAGGATTAATGATCGCTATATGTCTGTTGCGACCCGCCCGTTTTGCTTGATAGAATGCTTGATCTGCGCGGGCGAACACTGCGGTTGGCGTCATGTCGTCGGGTTGACACTGTGCGATACCGATACTCACCGTTACTGCAATCGTCGAGCCGTTGGTGCCATATTGCGCATGTTTCTACCTGTGAACGAGATGCGTTCCGCAGTTTTCGGGCCAGATCTGCGATGAAGTATCAACCAGAATAATTATAAGTTCATCACCCCCGTAGCGTGCCGCATAGTCGACACTACGGATCAGACTGAAGAAGTATCCGGGCTACGGCTTCGCCAGAATTTCATCGCCGGTGATATGGCCGTGGGTATCGTTTAGTGTCTTGAAGTGATCAATGTCCAGCATTAATAATGCAAACTGCCCGTTGGGTGCGTTTAATGCGCGCTAGCTCATCGGCCAGAATGGCATCGAGCTTACTGCGATTGTACAGTCCGGTAAGGCTGTCGGTGATGGAAAGCGTCTCCAGCACCTGATTCTGTTGCTGCATGGCTTCATTAGCGGCCATAATCTCGGCGTGGCTTTGGCGCAACCGGTCCGCCATCTGATCGAATACCACTGTAAGGCGACCGAGTTCGTCATTTCGTTTTGCAGAAAGCCGTACCTCCAGGTCGCCCCCGGCAATGCGGTCCGCTGCACGGATCAGCCGTTGCAACGGCACGACAATCGAACGGCCCATCTGGAAGGCCACGGCTGCCACTACCAGAACCAGTGCGCCTACCAGCCCCAGAAACATATTTCGCAGTCTATCCATTTGCCATAGACCTCAGCGCGATCGAGCTCTGCCACTATGGTTACCCCCGGCTCCGCGGATACCTCAGCCAACCCGATCACGTTGCGATGTGTGAGGCCTTGAAAGGACATGGAGTTGCCCGGTTGTGCGAGCAGATGCCGCAGCACCGAAGGATCCAGCTGCAGCAATTTATCTGTGCCGGTCTGGCTGCTGGCGAGAGCTCTGCCGTCTGAATCAAGCAGGATCACTTCGCCCGATGGAGACTTTATCGCACTTTTCAAACGGGGCTGCAAGCCGTAGAGATTAAGCACGGCTACTAATGCGCCCATCAATAGATTGTCGTAGGACAATACCGGAACCGCAACGCTAAGTGTGGCGGTAGCATATCCCGTATTCCAGCGGGGCGGTGCAATCACAAGGCCTTCTGTGAGGGAACTCGGGGCCAATCCTTGGGGAGTGTCACTCTGGCCGGCAGCTTGCGTGCTGCTCGCCACGACTTTACCGGTTGCATCCACGACAGTCAGTTCCAGTATTGTGTCGAGTTTTCCCTGTACCGATCGCAGATAGTGTGCGAGGGCTTGCGGATTTCCACCAGGTACGCTCTTTGGGGCGGCTAATCGCCGATAAACCGTCTATGACGACGTTGGACGTGGATGTTACGTGTACCTCATGGACACGCTTATCAATCCAGAGCTTTATTTCGCGGCTGGCATAATTTATCATGGCGCGAAGTTCACGGGTTACGTTATCGCTTATCTGCGCCTCATTTTGTCGAAAGGACAACAACCCCAGCCCTAACGACGGGATGAGTGTGGCCATCATGGCAAACACAACAAGTTTGCTTTTAATACTCCTTAACCACGCCATCAGGATAGTTTTCCGGCATAAACGATTATTAACGGACAAGTTATGTCCGAATGAAGGGCGATTATCCAGAAAAGCTGCGATTGGGCATCTATTTGTCTTTGTAAAAAAAGGGAAATGCCGTAAATCATCAATAATACTTAGCTAATAGTACTTAGCTGAAGGAATACTAAAACGCATAGTCGACTCCGCGTCAAATCGCAACTGGATTTTCAGCCATTCAACTCGGTGATCAAGCTTTTTATCCGCGTTACCCGTTCTTTCACTTCGGGAATGCGTGCTTTTATTTTC
>CAWKMH010000001.1:0-35227 GCA_963850515.1 uncultured beta proteobacterium | reverse complement strand
CAGCAGCCACATGGCGACGATAACGAATGTCGCGACAAACGGCCAGCTATCTGCCAGCATCCCGCGAATCCCGAACAAATCCTGGCTATCTGAAACAGTACCACGGATAGCGGCCGCAGCCGCTTTTCGGCTGCGGAAGACCATGATCAGCAACATCACATGAACAACCAGGCCGACCAACCGGGAAAGTGCAAGATGCGTATCGGAAGTCGCGCCCGTTTGCAGGGCGATATCGGCGATGGCGGTACCAAATACCGCGACCACGACAATACGCCTTAGCCAGCGATTGAGGAAATCCGCTGCGCCATCGCTGATGTGCATGAGCCGAAGGCGCTGCCCGAGCGGTGAGGCCATGAGATGAACCACGCTCAACGCAATTCGCGTAGTGGCGAACGCGCCGACTATCAAGATTGTAGCGCTGTAAAACGGAGTGGACCGGCCACCGAACGCATTGAGCAATACGATGGAGACAGCAACAAAAGCAGCCAGCGGAAGCAATTCCAGTACCCAGTGCGCGACTGCAAACGGCAGGCGGCGCAGAAGGCTCCAGTGGCGATCAGCGGCGGGGACCTTTTGCCTGGACTCAACAGTTTGTTCACTCGGGGAAGCCGGACCAGGGACCGCCTCCCTTTCGGTTGTGCAACGACCGGCTGCCTGAAGGCCTGCGGGCAGCCGCGCGATCCTCGACCAGCTTGCGAGGCCGACGGAGCGCGAACGCCAGCAGCCAAAACGCGAGAAGCGCTCCAGCCAGTGTAAGGGCTGTTTCCGCCAGCGCATCGAGCACCACCGCCCGGCGCTCCGGTACACCCAGGTTATACTCCCACCAGTCGCCCACGGTCCTGATCTGAAACAGCATGCGCGTGTGGATCGCAGCTGATCAATAACGGCATCCACGCGTTTTGCCAACAGGTCAAACACCTGGGCAATAAGGCCGCCTTTCGCCAGTTCTATAGGCAGTGCTTTTTTTTTCCACCGCCGGTTCGGCAGGCTCTACAGGCGTGGCAGTTGCAGCGGGCATGGTGACATCGAGCGGTGCTCCGCCTGTGGCTTGGGCTATTGCGCTCAGGGTTTCTTCGAGCTTTGCTCGTTTCCTGTCGTCCTGGAGAATGGAAAGCGTACGTTTGGCTTGTGCTGGGGTGAGTTGTGCTGGCGCGGGGTGTGTTGGCGCGGGGTGTGTTTGCGCGGGGTGTGTTGGCGCGGGTTGTGCGGGCTCGGGGGCGGATTGACGAACCTGTTCATCCGCGCAGGCCGTGTTGAAGAGAGGCTAAGCAATGATAAAACGAGCGCCACCCGCAAGGTGGCAGATGAATTCATTTGGAAGAACATGGGCAAAGACACCGTGTACAGACGAGGAGAAATTCTTGTGCCGCAGCTGGCCAGGCAGCCCGAAAGCGTAGATCGTCCAAGGCGTCCAGAACGCTCCCTGGTCGCGCACTGTAAAATCGCGACACACACACTTTGCCTGCCGTCCCGGCTCATCGCAGAAGTGAAGTTACATCTTTTTCATTCGCTCAAGAATTATTCCGGTCTTGGATATGCGACAGGCAACCCGGTGCGCCGCTGCCACGTATCCGCAGGTTCGTTACATTGACTGGTTACATTGATAAGGGCGGTTCAATTTCCCTTTCAAAATGGCGGTGCGCGGCAATCGCTTCAATGAACTGCGGCAGGATATCGTCGAGGTTGCCATCCTGAAAATAAAGTACTCCCGGATCAAGCTCGCCGGATGGGAGCGTCAATTTTACACCTGCGCTTTCGATCATGTCCTGCCATTTCCCAGTACCAGGATGGGCTTGCAGTGGCGATACTGGTCCTTGATGAATTGGGCCGCGTCCGCTGAATGAGCCAGAACCTTGCTATCTTCACGGAAACCGGGCACTACGAGGGCATCAAAAAGAACAGATGGCATTGTTTCAAAAGTGACGTCGACTTCGATCGCATCACTGTCGGCGGTTTGCACGAGCACCAGACGGGCACCCACAAAACGCGGCACGGCCTGCTCCTCGCAGAGCCCGGCGTATAACGCCGCTGCGACTTCCCATCTACCCCGTCCGCGACCAGAATTGCGATTCTGCGTGTGCGGATGCTACCCTCGCCCGGCCGGGCAAAAAGCGAAAGCGCCGGGGACGACGCCACTTCCGGCACTGGTGGGTTTTGCGTTGCCCTTCGGTTGGGCAGGCGGAACACGCATGCCAAGTCCATCGGCGACACTTTCCGCCAGATCTTCCGCAACATTGACGAGCAGCGAAACCATCCGTTCCCGTATCGCGGGTGTTTGCACCCGCGTCAGCTCAAAACGAAAAGCGTTGATGATATGGGCTTTTTCGATGGGGGTCTGGCTGTTCCAGAATAATGTTGCCTGGGTATAGTGGTCGGCGAACCGCTCCGGCTTCCCACGCACCTTATCCCCCGCCATCGGTTCGCGAAATGATGTGAAACCGGCTGCGCCAGCCTGGAATGGACATCCCCCTGCCAGCGAATTCGGCTCATAGGCCACACGACCTCTGTTGATAGTCTGGCGGTGCATTCCATCACGCTGGTTGTTATGCGACTTGCGCCACCGGCGAATTGATGGGTATTTCGTGGAAATTCGGCCCGCCCAGGCGTGATATCTGGGTATCGACGTAAGAATGAATGCGGCCTGCCAGCAACGGGTCACTACTGAAATCCAGCCCAGGCACGATATGCGCCGCGCAGAAAGCAACCTGCTCTGTTTCAGCAAAAAAATTATCCGGATTGCGATTGAGTGTCATTTTGCCGACGGGTATAACCGGCACCAGCTCTTCCGGGACCGATCTTCGTAGCGTCCAGCATATCGAAGCTGAATTCCTCCGCTTGCGCTTCAGTAAAAATCTGCATGCCCAGTTCATATTCCGGGATAGGCGCCGGACTCAATCGCTTCCCATAGGTCGCGGCGATGGAAATCGGGATCGGCTCCGGCAATTTTTACCGCCTCGTCCCACTCCAGCGAATGAGTCCCGGCGAGCGGCTGCCAGTGAAACTTCACAAAATTTGACTCTCCATCGGCAGTCACCAGGCGGAAAGTATGCACGCCGAAACCTTGCATCATCCGAAAGCTGCGCGGAATCCCGCGATCCGACATCGCCCACATCAGCATGTGCATGGATTCCGGCATAAGCGAAACGAAATCCCAAAAGGTATCATGCGCGGTCGAAGCCTGTGGCATGGCGAAATGCGGCTCAGGCTTGGCCGCATGCACCAGGTCGGGAAATTTCATTGCATCCTGGATAAAAAATACGGGAATATTATTTCCCACCAGATCCCAGTTGCCCTCGTCCGTATAGAATTTGACGGCGAAACCTCGCGCATCGCGCACAGTGTCGGCCGAACCGCGTTCCCCAAATACCGTGGAAAAGCGCACGAATACCGGCGTCGTCTTTCCGGCTGCGGCGAACAAGCGAAGCCCGGGTATATTTCGCCATTGACTCATAACATTCAAAATATCCATGCGCGGCCGACCCGCGCGCATGTACGATGCGCTCGGGTATGCGCTCATGATCGAAATGCGTGATCTTTTCGCGGAGAATAAAATCTTCCAGCAAGGCCGGGCCGCGATAGCCGGCTTTTAACGAATTCTGGTTGTCGCCGACAGGCACACCCTGGTTGGTCGTCAGCACCCGGCGCCTGAATCGACCCTCACCCGGTCAAGCGAATCGTTGCCGGGATTGAGGCCCAGGCTGCGGCTCGCCACTGCCCGTTTTTTCGGAGCGCGTTATTTCGGTTAGTGTGCTGCCCGTGTCGCGGGATCGGCAGGCTCTACCGTCTGGCCTTTTTCCGGAACGCCGGAAACGTCCCCGTATTCCGCGCCTTGTTGGTGTTGTATGGCATCGCCGCAGCCAGTTCCTGCGTGCGCGGCAAGCTTGGCGGTGAAATCATTGGCTGGCGTGCCCTTCTGATTGGCGGGACCGCCGATGGTAGAACGATTGTCTGTTTTATCGGGTGCTTTCATATGATCTGCTCCTGAGCGTAATCGAGGGGATTTTTTGGGCTAAGCGACTATAGTGGTCCTCTTACGCCGCTGTTTCCGTGCGACATCATACATAGGGAAGCTATTTTTCCGGACGATTGCCGATCTGGAAGACGGATTACCGCCCCGAAGCGCATGCGATGGGCTGAAAATCAACATACGGGCTGCCAGCCCAGTTGGCAGCCCGCTGACTGAAAAAGGATCAAAGGATTGCAGTAGCTATCCTCTTCGGCGCAAAAAGGGATAAAGCACGCTTTGTTGTTGCAGCTATACCGCCCTGACCTTGATTCTCTCCGAAGCGACGCTGGAGGAGGCCGAGAGAAGAAAACTTCACCGGGCAAACATTGATGTGATCGAGGATAACCCTCGCAATATTCGCGTCATCGGACAGGCCAGGCCCACGATTACTCTCTCGGACGGAAAAGAACTTTATTTCGACGTCATCTACCCCATGCTGGGCGAAAGTCCCGATCGGCGCTGGCTACCCAATTAGGCGCCAGATGCAATAAAGAAGGGAAACTCGTTGTTGATCGTCATCAGCGTACGACGGTTCCGGCTTTATACGCCGCAGGAGATGTGGTTGACGAACTGAACCAGATCAGTGTGGCTGTTGGGCATGCCGCGCTCGCGGCGACGGATATTCATAACCGGTTGGACCGGTCTCGCACCTAATGAAGGCTGTAGCGGAAGAACCGTTGCGCCGCAGGCCTGACAAAACCCGAAAACGGACAGGCCCGAGCTATCACGGAACGGAGGGCCAGATCAGTGTAAGCTTCTCATGCTGCCCTTTCTGAATGTTCAGCTGACGGTAAAGCTTTATCGACTGGTAGGTGGCCGCCAGAGAATATTTTCCCGGGGGAAGTTTTATCAGCAGGAAAGGACCCTCCGCAACCGTATCCAGCACTATCTTGCCCGATTCATCGCTAATGGTTACCGGGACATCGCTGATATATTCAGCGCGAGGTGTGCTTGTCTGTGCCAGTTCAAGCATGAGTGGCCATGAAATTGCTGCCTTCTTTATAGCATCCGATTCATCCCCGCCGATACCGCCTGAAAGAAACTCTGCCTGACCTTGCGACCGTGTCGGCGGCAACGATGTGCTCGGGCTCGGGTTATCGCTCTCAGCAAATCCGCATGGCGAAAAAACCGCGAGAAATGTCAAGGCTAAACCTGCTTTCGTGAATTCAGTTCTCTTCATCAACCGCTCCTCATTAATGAAAAAATTCCTGGCGGTAGCAGCACGCCCTGCCCGCATATGCCAGCCCCATCGCCTGGCTCGGCACATACGGCCGGCAACCTTTCACGCTAATGCGATCGCCCACTCAAGGGGATTTACCGGCCTTTTTGTCTTTGTCGCCGGAAGGATTATCCCCGCCTTTCCCGGGGTCCTTGCTTTCAGCGGCTAAAGGAAGCGAGCAGTGGCCGGAGCCGAAAATGTCGGAAGGTATCCCCCTGCAATCGGTATCCTCCAGGCCACGTTCGATGTCATCCGCCGCCTGCCCCATCACGGCACGTCCCAGCACGGTTTCATTAGGATTACCGGTTGACGCGGCGCCGGTCGTTTCATCCCGTTCGTGCGGAAGCAGAGGCTGCCCCTCTGCCTTCTCGTGCCCCTGCTGCGCGGAATCCGCTTTAGTAAGCTTTACGTCCTCTGTTACCAGACCGGTTTCTGTGCAATTCGTTTCCCCCGGTGGCGCTTCCTTTCCTGGGTGCCTGTTAGCGTTGGTCATCACTTCCCCTCCTCTGCATTGTTTAGCCTATGGCACACTAGCCTGTACTTTGCCGCGACTACGATACAGCATTTGCATTTACTCGCTGTATGCCACCGCACATAACCCGCATTGCCAGATAGTCGGGAGATCGACCATACAAATACAGCACGAATACGTCAATACACCCGAACTTATGTGCGCTGGCGTACTGTTCATAGAGGGATATTCGCTTACATTTGTTCAGGGAAATATGGGACAAATTGACGTCTGCACCTGAAATTGACCGGTTGTGAATCCTTGCCCTCAGTGATTAAACACGCTCGTCTTTTTGCGGTTCGGATTCAGGCTGCGCTTTGATTAAAATTATGCATTGTGATTACCCGTCATGCTCCCTGTGTATGCGCGATTGGAGAGGTATACGCCATTGCTTTCAAAACTGAAACCCGAAAAAACAGGTGGCTGTGCTCCTCCAGGGCTTATCGATTTTGCTGCCGAAGGCAAACCCCATTATCGCTTGGCGCCGAGTGTGACGCCGCTGCTGGCATGCGTAACACACCGAGCCGGCAAAACGGTGAGGGGGAGGCATAGACACTTTCAGAGGTTCCGTCGCTAATCGTGAGCGGATACGAATATAAAAGCGGATACGAATATAAAGATTCCCAAGGCGTTTGGAATGGCATCTCGCGATGTCGAGCCGGACCACCTTCGGTAAATGGGCGCACCGCGAGGCCGCGCAATTAAATAGCAGGCATCAATCAATCAATCAATCAATCAATAGGAGATCAACATGAACCTGAAACGTATCCGACAAATAATTATTGCGGCAATTTGTAGCTTTTCCTTGATCGGCATAGCGGCAGCCCAGAAGGATATGACGAGTGCTCCCGGAACGGGTACAACCGGCGAGGATATGAAGAGCGCTCCGGGAACCACTGCTGCCCCCGGCGCCATTACGACTGCTCCGGGAACGAATACGCCCGCTGAAGGTTACGATAGTGCTCTCGCACCCACTGCGGCTGAGTCCGGCCTCATCGCCACTGGCTGGCGCGTATCGAAACTCAATAAAGCAACCGTTTATAACGACGCCAATGAGAAAGTTGGAAAAATTGATGATTTTATCGTTACCAAAGATGGATCCTTGACTTTTGCCATTGTTAACCTGGGCCGATTTTTGGGGTATGGAAATTATCTGGTTGCTATTCCCGTAAATAGATTCTCTCAAATCGTTCCCAAGGCAATTCTTCCCGGGAAGACCAAAGCTGATCTGGAAAAGCTACCCAGATTCGAATATAAGCTCATCCTGGGGAAATAATATGACGTCCGGGAGTTGTCTCGGGGCCTCCCGGCCGCGAAATCGTTTTTCCTGCTTCACATTGGAAGTTCGCGTTCCAGCGGGAAGTTTTGGCCAGTTCAGTTGCGACGCGAGGAGGAATGTGCGCCGCAACATTAAAACGCGCTCAGGTATAAAGTCAGCTCGCTGAAGCAGGTAGCGCCAAAGCGGTGGGGTGAAGCGCAAACAAGATTTCGCCAGGCATGTTCTCGCACGATTTAATTTGTAGAAGCTTGCTCAATATTGGAATACAAAGGTTATTAAAAAATAAGGGGTGTAGGACGCGATGCTTCGCAGGACGACATCAGGCGGGGTACAGGAAGTGGGCGCACCGCAAGGCCGCGCAATTAGATGGCAGACAATAGGAGACCAACATGAACCTGAAGTGTATGCGAAAAATAATTATTGCCGCAATTTGCAGCTTTTCCTTGATCGGTGTAGCAGCAGCGCAGACGAGCGCTCCCGGAACGGATACAACTCGCAAGGATATGAATAACACTCCAGGAACCACTGCCGCTCCTGGCATGACGAACGCTCCCGGAATGAAACCAGACCGCAGGCCGATGCGGGGTCCTGCTCCCGGGCCCACTGCTGCTCCGGGTGCCATTACGACAGCTCCCGGCATGGATACGCCTGCCGCCGATAGCAGCGATGCCGTGCGGGACCCGGTCCAGTCCGGTCTTATTGCGAGCGGCTGGCGCGTTTCGAAGCTGAAAAAAGCAACTGTCTATAACGACGCTAACCAGAAAATTGGAAAAATTGATGACTTTATCGTTACCAAAGACGGATCTTTGACCTTTGCCGTTGTTAACCTGGGTAGATTTCCGGGCCGTGGTACTTATATGGTCGCGATTCCCACGAATGACTTCTCACAAATCGTCCCTAAGGTCATTCTTCCCGGGAAAACCAAAGCGGATCTGAGACAGCTGCCCAGATTCGAGTATAAACTCGTCCTCGGGAAATAATATGACGTTCTGGAGTTGTCACGGCGGCTCCAGAACGTACGATCGTTTTTCCTTTTTCAAATATTGAAAGTTCGCGTTCCAGGAGCACCAAGTTTTGGCCAGTTCTTTTGGCCAGTTCATTTGGCACTTCAGGAAGAATGTGTGCCGCAACATTTAATTTAGAACACGATCGGGTATAAAATCAGTCCGTAAAGCGGCGACCGTGAAGCGTAAACAGGATTTAGCGGGCGATTTTCCCGCACGATGCAATTTATAGAAGCTCGCTTATCGATGGAATACAAGGATTATTACAAAATAATGGGTGTCGCACGCGACGCTTCGCAGGACGACCTCAAGCGTGCGTACAGGAAGCTGGCGCGCAAGTACCATCCGGACGTAAGCAAGGAACCACAGGCTGAAGCTCGCTTCAAAGAGTTGGGCGAAGCCTATGAAGTTCTCAAGGACCCTGAAAAACGGGTTGCATACGACCAACTCGGCACGAACTGGAAAGCAAATCAGGAGTTCCGCCCGCCGCCGGGCTGGAATGCCGGTTTCGAATTTTCGCAGCAGGGATTTACCGGGGGGGACGCTTCGCAGTTCAGTGATTTTTTCGAATCATTGTTCGGCCGGGGCTTTCAATCGCAGAGCACCCGGTCCGGCAGCGCACCAAGCGCTGGCCGAAGCCCATCCTATCATGCGCCGGGGGAGGATCACTATGCGAAAGTAATGATCGACCTGGAGGATTCCTACACGGGCGCCACTCGCGCCATCTCGTTGCAAGTGCCCGAAGTCGACGGCCAAGGACATGTATCGACGCGCGAACACAGGCTCAACGTCATCATTCCGAGCGGTATTCGACCCAAGCAGTATATTCGCCTTGCGGGACAGGGCGCACCGGGCCAGGGACAGGGCAAACGCGGGGATCTGTATCTTGAAGTCGAATTTCGCCCGCACCCCTACTATCGGGTGGAGGACAACGACGTCTATCTCGATCTGCCGGTTGCGCCATGGGAAACCGCCTTGGGCGCCACCGTGAAAGTACCGACACCCGGTGGAACAATTGAACTCAAGATTCCCGCGGGTTCCGCCACAGGAAGCAAGTTGCGGTTGAAGGGACGCGGCATCCCCGGCAAAACGCCGGGAGATTTCTATGTCGTATTGCGTATCGTGTCCCCGCCAGCCACCGATGAAACGGCCAAGTCACTCTACCGGAACATGGCCGAGCAGTTCAAGTCTTTCAATCCCCGGACCAAACTTGGAGTGCCGCCATGATGGAGGAAAACAGAGCGCCGGATATCCGGCCTGGAAGACTCCCCGAGGCGCAGGCTGAGCTCAGCGCAATCGTTATCGATGAGCAGAACGCCCTGACGCTGTCCGAGCTTAGCCGTGCCTGTGCCGTACAAACCGGCTATATCATCGAACTGGTAGACGAAGGCTTGCTCACCCCAGAAGCTGCGGAAGAGCATGAGCCTCAGCGCTGGCGCTTTACGGGTACACAAATGCGCCGCGCCAGAGTGGCGCTGCGGCTGCAACACGATCTTGGCGTCAACCTTGCCGGCATAGCGTTGGCTCTGCAGTTGCTGGATGAAGTTGAAATGCTGCGGGCACGGCTAAATATCGTAGATACGGCGATGAGCAGCAATCGATAGCGTACCCCTGTTAATCTGGCAACGATATTGCACCATTGGATCTGCAGCGTCGTGCCGCAGCGATGGGTTCATCTTTTGCCTTTACCATCGCTATGCTGGATCTCCTCCTTTATTTTCTTGACGCCGATTGGATAATATGCTAATAAGCTAATTATCTTCTTTTGTGAAGAAAATCAGGATGAGAGGAAACGGCAATGCGAGTTCTTAAAGAAAAAGACCGGATTTTATATGACAAACTGGTTCGTCTGGCGGGCGGTAACTCGGGGATTGTAATTGAGGTTCTTTCCAACCCGCATAGATCTTCCGTCGACCTGAGAACGGCTATTAGAGAAATTGAAGAACTACGTAATCGCCAAAGTCGCCAAAGCCGCGAACCCGCTTCTTCCATTTCCCAGGCAGCGACTGCTTGAAACCTTGAACGAGCCCCGTGCGCGCTGCGCACCGAAGCTGGTTCAGCGATTCCCCGATTCCTGATCATTCATGTCCATTGCCTGGGCAACCGTTGTAATCGTTGTCCTGCTGCTGCCCGGATTTGCCTTTTTCTGGGGACTTTACGCCCCGAACCAGGTGACACGGGAAGTATCCCCCGCCAGCCCGCTGGCACAGCTGGCAGGTGTCGTCGTCATCAGTTTCTTCGTGCATGCGCTTGCCTATTTAATCATCAACACAAGGCTTTGCACTGGCTCAAATTTCTTCCTGGAACCGCCCTGTGTCGATTTCGATGAGCTTTCCGCCCTGCTCCGCATCGACGCCTTCACGCAACCCGGTGCTGCTCCTCACGTATTCCAGAGCATGCTTGACCGATACGTGGCGTGGATTCTCTTCTACTTCCTGGCAACGGGCTCCATAACGGGATTAATCGGGTTCGGGGCGGGTAAGCTGATCGAAAATGGCTATCTTCGCGGATTTACGCGCCACCGGTATTTGTTCATGCTGGAGAGAGGAAGAAAAAAGAAAGCATCCGAACTCGTGAGGGCACACGTTTTATCCCGTACCCAGAACTTGAATAATGTCGTTTTCTATGATGGGATAGTGCAGGACTTTTTTGCGAAGGCAGACGGCACGATCAGTTACATTGTCCTGCATGATGCAAACACGTCGGCCATGGAGATAACCGCAAGCGGCGCCACACATTCCCCAACATCGATTCCTCTCGACATAGGCGGCGGAGGCCGTGGAACAAAGCCTTTTCTGGTTATCACCAGCGATGATATCGCGAATGTATATTTCGAGCCGCTCAACACCGTAAGAATCGAAAGTGCCGTTGATACCGATATTCTCGACAAAGCCATTGACGAACTGGAGCACTTGAGGGATCAGAATCACTTCGAATCGCCAGAATGAGTTCCGGAAAATTGGGTACCTGAAATCTCACCTTTCGCCCCCGTAGTTAAAGGTTGCGAGGGGTATGACCGTTCCTACTCCCGCCTTTATGTACGACAACGAACGGACGAGCAATCAACCAACTCATACTATTCAAGCTTTGGTATTCGCCCCCAATGAAAGACGGAGCAATATCCCCATGGAACGAATCAGGAGCTGATAATGGAAAAGGAACCGTTGATCAAGTTAACCTGGCGCGGCCATGAAACGATCGAATCAGTACCACCGTTGCTGGGCGATGCGCAGCAGATAGAAATTATCCTGCCAGCCAACTATAACCACTCTTTATTTTGCGCGCTTCATCCTGGCGAGCCTCCAGCTCAGCTGGAAGAAATTGATGCTTCCGGTGGCCCAGAGCTTCTCGCGGTCATCGCGACCGTCAAAGGACTGGAAGAGTTTATTGCACTCGCAAGAGCGCTGGCCACAGCGCACATTGAGGTGCAGGTCGTCAGTCCGCCGAGTGTGATAATCAAGCCCACCGGGCATCTCCACACGTAATGGCCCATTCCGCCATCCTGAAGCCAGGCGCTAACTATTGGCGCATCGAACATGCCGATCGGGTCGCATTTCTTGTGGATGGGGCTGAATTTTTTCGGTCTTTTCGTGAAACGGTAAAGAAGGCACAGCGTTCGGTATTGATCATTGCCTGAAATATCGCGCGCCGATTGAGCGATATCTGACATGAATTTGCAGCCCGGCAAGAACACTGCAACACTAAACACTAGCGCGGCAGCGTGCTCGTACTATATTCTTCATGACAGAAAATTTAATCTTTAATCTCTACGTAATTTATGCACCTTACGCTGGTTACATACAATATACACGCCTGTGTCGGCACAGATGGGCGCTTCGAACCTGCACGCATCGCAGACGTGCTTCGTGAGCTGGATGCAGATGTCGTGGCGCTGCAGGAAGTGGACCACCATCATGTCGACGGTTATGACCTGCTGGACTACCTGGCTGCGAAAACCGGCTTGACCGCCATTGCCGGCCCTACCCTGCTGCGTGAATCCCGGCATTATGGAAATGCCATATTGACGAAGCTTCCCATCTTGACAGTGAATCGCGTCGACTTGACCCTTCCCGGCCGGGAACCGCGCGGCGCGCTTGATGTGACCCTCGATGGTAAAGAACGGCATGTGCAGGTAGTCGCGACCCATCTCGGGCTCAAGCCCTGGGAAAGGCGCCAGCAGGTTCGTCAGCTGCTCAAGCTGTTCGACATCGGCTCCAAGGATATTTATGTGCTGCTGGGCGATTTAAACGAATGGTTTCTCTGGGGACGTCCGCTGCGTTGGCTACACGGCCACTTTCTATCCACACCCCACATCGCGACCTACCCTTCGCGCCAGCCCTTCATGGCCCTCGATCGGCTTTGGGTGCACCCGCGTCGCCGGCTCGCAAAATTGGAGGTCCACGCCAGCAGCCTCGCAAGAATTGCGTCTGACCACCTTCCCTTGAAAGGTACTATTGAAATCTAGCGCGAGAATGGACCTCATCCTCGCGTTTTCCTGAGTGTTATATCTGTTACAGTCTCGTCGGCCTGCTCCAGAATTCTAACAGCTAAATTCGGGAATTGACGCGATTGGTATACATAGCTTCAGCGGGTCATCAGGAAGTGGCTCGAACCCAAAGTGAGCGTAAAACCCTGCAGCTGCCTCATCTTTTGCGTCGACAAAAAGTGCAAAGCCTCCCACCTGGCTTGCGACATATTTTGCCCGAATCATTGCGTCAACAAGGAGTATGCCCCCATTTCCCTGTTCTTTGGCCGTGGTAGCTACTGCAAGCCGGCCAAGTGTAATTCCCGGAACCATGAGACGGAGGCTTTTTTCAGAGGTGTGCCGTGGACACCTTGGGAATAATTGAATGATTAATCGCGCTACGCCCAACGATGGCAGGCTCTCATCCGGCCCGAATTTGCAGTACTTTTACACTACGTGTACAACCGCACAGATCGCGGGCGGCGGGAAGTACATTATTTTAAAAGAGGTACGATTTGCTGCTGTGTTCACTCAGCCTGTATAGGTAAAACGCGGACAAATTTTCTCTCACAGTTGAGCGAGTCTTCCGCCAGCTCAAGTACCAAGCCAGGTAAAGCTCGCGAATGAAAAGAACTTTCGGAATGGTGGTGGGCATCTACTTGGAGGAAATTAAAATGTTAAAAAAACTTGTAACGATCGCTGCGGTTACCGCAGGCGGACTCATGCTGTCAAAAAAAATCAGGAACTCTCGCGGTTCTGAAAACACGTCGGTGATGGAAGATTCTATCGAGGTTAATTTGCCGGTAAGCACGGTATACAATCAATGGACCCAGTTCGAGGATTTTCCCCACTTTATGAAAGGAGTATGCGAAGTACGGCAAATTGATGACACGCATTTGCACTGGCGCGCAAAAATTGGCGGTAAAGAAACGCAATGGGACGCTGAGATCACGGAGCAAGTGCCGGAAACACGGGTTGCCTGGCGCAGCACGAGCGGCGCTAAAAACGAAGGTGTCGTCAAGTTCTACAAGATATCCGATTCGATAACCCGAATCGTGCTCCAAATGGATTACGGCCCCAAGGGTATCATTGAAGAGATTGGCGATGCGTTGGGACTGGTAAAGATGCGAACGAGTGGAGATCTCAAACGTTTCAAGGAATTCCTCGAAAATCGCGGGAAAGAAACGGGAGAGTGGCGCGACTCGGTCGCCCAACACTAGTAATGCCGGATAAGCCCCTGAGTTCACCCACAGGGGCCGGAAGTGGCTCTCAATGGGCTTATGGCGGTGATGCCCCAAAGGCAGAAAGGCGAAGATACGCATTCACCGACCCTTGACCACGAGCTTGCAAAGTAGCACGTCTTGCCTACTTCAATCCGCACCGCCTCTCCTGGCGTTCATCTCGTCAACCGCTGCCCCTTTTTACACGACATTCCTTAGACAACTTCCTTGGACAAGTCCAAGGGTGGGTAGAAGCACTCTGCTGGTAACAGCTTTTGCAACCTGCGCCGTAGAGTTTCCGTGGTAGAGTTCATTGATCAGTTTATTACTCGACCTATCCAAGCAGAGGATCAACATGAGAAATCTACTCTTTTTGGCTGTTGGGCTGGCGGGTTCCGCATTTGCCGCCGCTGAACAAAAGATCGACATCGACGATGCGCAAATCGCTCACGTCGTGGTTAGCGCTAACGATGTGACTGTCGAGGCCAGCAGGTTGGCAGGGCTTAAATCGTCCAGCGAGGAAGTCAAGGCGCTCGCTCATCAAGTTGCACGTGAGCACTCGAACGTGAATAAGGCGGTCGCCGAGCTGACAACCAAGCTTGAGCTGGCCTCCCGGTATAGCTCGATCAGCCAGGAGTTGAAGGCCGATGGTGAAAACCGCCTTGCCGGGCTGAAGGGTGCATCTGGTGATGAATTTGACAAGGCATACATCGACCAGGTAGTCGCTTTTCACCAGAACCTGCTCGATTTGATTGACAATACACTGATGCCCAACGTCAAGAATGAGGAACTGGCAGCGCTATTGTTCAGTTTATTCGCGCCCCTTTCCGACCATCTCGGACACGCCCAGCAGATTCAGAAGTAGCAGAATAAAGCTTGAGCTTGGGCAATCACAAGTTTATCCACTGCATGAACTCTCATGCCCGGCCTTCAATTACATGAGCATCTTGAACCAGGCGGATGAACACAGCACATCCTGAGCAAGATCAAAAGATACCTTACCAGCAAGAGATCGAGAACGTATTGATCGTGTTCGCTACAGACGCACAGCGCGGCTTGAGCGAAGAGGAAGCGCGGGCGCGGCTCGATGGATATGGGAAGAACGAGCTCGAGGCTGAAAAACCGGTTCCCCAGTGGAAGAAATTCCTCGCCCAATTTCAGAATGTGCTGGTCATTCTGCTGCTGATTGCAACGGCGATCTCGGCAGGATTGTGGCTGTACGAACGCGAATCGGCGTGGCCCTATGAAGCAACCGCCATTTTCGCGGTCGTGTTGCTAAATGCGCTCATGGGCTACATACAGGAATCACGAGCGGAGGAGGCAGTAGCTGCGCTAAGCCAGATGTCGGCGGCGCACGCACATATTATCCGCGATAGTGCCCAGCGAAACGTTCCTGCAGCCGATCTCGTACCCGGCGACATCATTCTCGTCGCGGAGGGTGACACCATTCCCGCAGACGCCCGGCTGATCGAGTCGGCTGCGTTGCAAACGGCGGAGGCGGCACTCACTGGCGAAAGCCTGCCTGCATCAAAAGATACGCTTACGATCATGGAAGATGCCGAGCTCGGCGATCGCCGCAACATGATCTTCAGCGGTACCACAGTCGCGTCCGGGCACGGGCGTGCAGTAGTCGTGGCAACGGGCATGCAGACCCAGATGGGGCGCATTGCCGGAATGCTGGAAGATACATCGGCAGAGATAACGCCGCTACAAAAAGAGCTGGCGCGCGTGGGCAAGCTGCTGGGGATTATCGTTGTCGTCATCGCCATTGTGATGATAGCGGCGATTATCACTGTTGAAGAATGTCAGCGGTGCCGCGGCTCTTTTTGACGTGCTTATCCTTGGGGTAGCGCTGGCTGTCGCGGCAATACCCGAAGGTTTACCTGCGGTGGTAACCGCGGTCCTATCCCTCGGTGTACAGCGCATGGCCGCCAGGAATGCCATCGTGCGCCACCTCCCCGCCGTCGAAACGCTCGGCTCGGCAACTGTCATCGCCTCCGATAAAACCGGTACGTTGACCAAAAACGAAATGACAGTGTGTACCGTCGTCACCGCAAGCGGGCGCATATCCTTGGGCGGAGTGGGCTACGCACCGGAAGGAAAGGTAGGCGAAGTGCGTCCGCATGAAGATGAAGCGCTGGCCCACACGAAACAGGATGATTGACGGCGCACTGCGAAGCGAACTGGAACAAGCGCTTACCATCGCCGACCGCGCCAATAACGCCGTTTTACAGGAGCATGATGGGCACTGGAGCGTACAGGGCGATCCCACGGAAGGCGCGCTCATCGTAGCAGCGCGTAAAGCGGGGCTGGAAGATGAGGCGCTCAATGCGCGTTTCGAGCGCGTTGCCGAAATACCCTTCTCATCCGAGCGCAAGCTGATGACGACGATTCATACCGACGCCAAAAGCGGGAGCAACTGATCGTCTTCACCAAAGGCGCACCGGACCTGCTGCTTGGGCGCTGCTCATACGAGCTTGTGGGAAGCGAGACAAAAGCCTTTGGCGGCGGATCGCCGTGCAGCGATCAGGAAAATGAATGAAGCGCTGGCAGGCGAAGCATTACGCACCCTCGGGGTTGCTTTCCGCTTGTTGCCGCCTGGCGCGCTCCAAATCGATGATGTCGACGAACGCATTGAACAAGACCTCGTGTTCGCCGGGCTGATCGGCATGATCGATCCACCGCGTGCAGAGGCGAAAGAAGCCGTCGCCCGCGCGAAAGGGGCTGGGATACGCCCGATAATGATAACCGGGGACCATCCGGTCACTGCGGGGGTTATCGCGGCCAGCCTTGGCATAGCGGAAAATGGGCGGGCTGTTACCGGCGCCCAGCTTGAGAGACTATCGGACGATGCTCTCGACCAGACGATAAAAGAAGTATCGGTTTACGCGCGCGTCAGCCCCGAGCACAAGCTGCGCATCGTAAAAGCGTTGCAGCGAGGCGGTGCAATTGTCGCAATGACCGGAGACGGCGTAAACGACGCGCCTGCCTTGAAGACTGCGGATATCGGCATAGCAATGGGCATCATGGGAACCGGATGTTTCCAAGGCCGCCGCCGACATGGTGCTCGCGGACGACAACTTCGCTTCCATCGTTGCGGCTGTCGAAGAAGGACGCGCCATTTTCTCCAATATCCGAAAGTTCCTGCGCTATCTTCTGTCATCGAATATCGGTGAAGTATTCACCATGTTCTTCGGTGTGCTGCTGATGGATGTCATCGGGCTGAAGGCTGAGGGGCAAGCTATCGCGCTCCCGTTGCTGGCGACGCAACTCCTGTGGATCAACCTGGTAACGGATGGTGCACCCGCGCTCGCCCTCGGCGTCGACCCCGCGGATGCTGGCGTGATGCGCAAAACCGCCGCGGCCGAAAGGCGAAGGCGTCATTACATCCCGGATGTGGTTTGGCATCCTGTTCACCGGCATCATAATGGCAACCGGTACGCTGCTGGTGCTCGATGCCAGTTTGCCCGGCGGATATGTGGAGGGTTCAGGCAGCATGCGCTACGCGCAGACCATGGCGTTTACGACCCTGGTGATGTTTTCGCTTTTCACCGTTTTCAATGCCCGTTCCGACGAGCAGAGCGCATTCGTCGGGTTGTTCTCCAATAAATGGCTGTGGGCCGCTGTTATGCTGGCGCTCGTGTTACAGGTGGCAGTGATTTACATACCCGTTCTGCAACAGGCATTTTCCACCGTAAGCCTGAGCTTTGACGATTGGCTGCTTTGCACGGCTGTGGCAAGTTCAGTGCTGTGGCTGCGTGAACTCAGCAAGCTGATACTACGCATGGCAAGGCGGAGTCGCGGTTAACAGCTTGATCATCTGCCAAGGCCGCTTCGGTTGTTTGACCTGTCAGCAATATCTCGCCCGCTCAGCAGAGGTGCCAATGAAACCGCCGGGAATAATCGGATTGCGCGCTTTATTCCATCACCCTCTTTATTCAATCGGATGGGCCATGCAGTCAGACTATGTGCGGCATCGAACAGACACGCCGGCAGTAATGGACTTATAATTACATGCTTTTATCGATGCTGTTCACCTATTACCGCTGTCACCTATTACCAAGGTTGGCTCATAGTCAGCCTGCGCTACTTCGAGTGATGGCGCGTCTGAATTTTGTACGTTATGGTGAACAAAACAATTAGAGGGGATAAATATGTCTGAATTAGTTGTAGTGGGCTTTGAAAATGCCGAGGAAGCCGATCGTGTACTGTTGAGGCTTGCCAAGTTAAAAAAAGAATACCTCCTGGATCTCGAGGACGCGGTTGTCGTCGTTCGTGATGACGAGGGCAAGGTCCATCTCAAGCAAAGCATCGATCTCACCACTGCCGGCGCAACGTCTGGGTTTTCTTTCCGGCGGCCTGTGGGGCATGCTGGTCGGATTCTATTCCTTAATCCATTTGCCGGATTTGTACTGGGCGGCGCCATTGGTGCCGGGGCGGGTGCGCTGTCAGGCTCTTTATCGGACTACGGTATCAACGATGGCTTCATCAAGTCATTGGCCAATACCATTCCGAATAACTCGTCGGCACTTTTCATTCTTGTACGCAAGGCGCAGCCGGAAAAAGTCCTGGCGGAGCTCGCCGGCGTTACCGGCAAAGTTCCGTACATCCCTGTTCCGACCAGGAGAAGAAGCTTCAGGAAGCACTGGCGGGCTCAACAGAGGCAGTTAAAAACATAATAATCTTTTGAATTTTGAACCGGGAGCCAACCCTGGTTCCCGGCGCGCGATAATGCGGGGAGTATTTTAGTAGATTATCCGAGGACGACTCTACGTCCACGATATTTATGAAAAGTTAAAGACCAGCGATCAAAGCATGGACTTGGCCTGGTCGAGTATCTTGTTGCATACTTTCTTGATTGCCTTGGCCTTCAGGCCAACCATACTCAAATCAACGCTCTGGCCGCCACTGCCAGTCAGGATACCACTCGCGCCGCTAATATAGTCGGGGTTGTTCTGGGCGGGTTGACCCTCGCTACCGGAGAGCTTCCCCATCAACTGATCCTTGACCGAAGAGGCCGAAGAGGCGTTTTCACCGCCCAGATAATTATTCTTGACGCAGAATTCGATAACGCCTGCGGCATTGCCGGTACTTCCCGCCGTTATGGATGACAACGACCCCAGTGAAGAGGCTGCGCCGCCGATATTGCTCCCGCCCATGATGCCTTTCAACTGACCCAAGTCTTGGGCTGCAACGGAACCGGAAAATATCGCTATTGCAATGCTGCCGCCTAACAACAACGGATGACGCTTGGAAATATTCATTCGACTTTCCTCCAGAGTGTTTAATAAACTGCTGTGATGAGGCGCGTCACGATGACGGCATGTTCCGCAAGACCGCAATCTGGCGGTACCAGCGGGCAAGAACGACTTCCGGTTCGTGTAGGGAAAAGGTCAAGCCAGACTCCACGTCTGCATAGCGCGACAAATGCTTGTGTATGCGCTGTACTTGTCCTTCGAAAATGGCGAGCGCAACGCCCGCAGCTTTACTCTCGCCCAGCTTTCGCATTCGCATCCGTATTTCGCACATACCACGGTCGAGCGGCATGGTCAGCGTCGAGCGGCCGTCACGAGCAATATTGGCGGCGGTACCCGAACTCGGGAAGATAATAAACCGGATACGCCCGTCAGGCAGCACAAGTATCTCGCCGGCACTGAGTAAGGCGGCGTGAGGCCAGCCGTCCGAATCCACAGTAGAGAGCTGGAAAGCAACATTTTTGGTGGCCAGGTCTTCCCCATTCAAATAGATGGAAATTTCATGGGGAATGTCAATCCGAGATATTTCAGTCGGCGGCAGGTAAAGCGGGTTGGCTTCGCTCATGTTGGTTTCGTCCGCACTGATTAGGTCACAACGTGCCACGTAAACCTAGCACAGGCCTAAACCATCGTCAACATAGATATCCGATATTGTGATCTTGCGAAGCATACGACAAGCTCCGCCGCTTTGACAACTCAGCCATTTCAGATATGAAAAGCGCGATTCCATTCTCCCAACCACCAGCTTACCCGTTCACTCTGGGTTAGAGCGGCTGGAGCTGATAAAATGTTCCCAAAGTTCGATCTGACATAACTGCCTATATTTTATTTCGGATAAATGGGAGTAAGACTTTATTAAAGCGATTAAAATGAGACGAATCACGCCTCTCAATTGAATTCGGAGTACCGCATCGCATGGTCGAATCACGCAAACAGAGACTTATCGTGGGCATTAGCGGCGCTACGGGGATCATTTATGCGATACGGGCCCTCAAAGTGCTTCGCACCATCGGCATCGAAACACATCTGATCGTTAGCCGTGCCGCCGACCTGACGCGGGCGTACGAAACCGATCTCAGCAGGGAGGAACTGGCCGCCATGGCAGACCATGCCTACAACATCAAGGACGTGGCAGCCCCAATCTCATCAGGGTCCTTTCAGACGCTGGGAATGCTTGTTGCTCCCGCATCAATGCGGTCGGTCGGCGAAATAGCCACAGGCGTTACCTCCTCGCTCCTGACACGCGCGGCCGACGTCGTACTCAAGGAACGCCGTCGATTAGTGCTGATGGTCCGCGAAGCGCCGCTGAACCTGATTCATCTGCGCAACATGGCAACCATTACAGAAGCCGGTGGAATCATCTTTCCTCCCGTGCCTGCATTCTACTCAAGACCCACAACGCTGGAACAGGTAATCGATCAATCAGTCGGGCGGGCTCTCGACCAATTCGGCATCCATACTGATATATTCCCGCGATGGGGAGAAGATCTCCGCAACAAGATGACCCGCCACAACGAGTAGCACCATATAGCCACCCTCTCCTATCGCCGTTAGATGCATGACTATTTCCCGGCTTTAGTTCCCCTATCGAGCCTCAATCGAGGTTGTCCCTTCCTCCAGTTCCTCCAGCTTCCAGTAGAGATAGTCGTGTGGCCTAGTGTTGAATAGTCATTGCCTTCCCACCGATGCAAGACTCTACGACAAACCCGAAGGCAACTGGTGAGAACTCCAAGGCATGGGGCCGCCCGTATGGAAACATGATACAAACCGGAAACTAAACTACCACCTACTGATAGTATTACAGCTTTGAGCACTAAATCGTCTACCGATCAAGTAGCGCATGAGTCAACACCTAAAATCAAATCACCGTCTAAAACGGTTAACCAAATCTATTGAAATAAATTCCTGAGTAAGACGCTTATGTGCGCTAGCGCGCAGAAAACCACAATATAAGACATGGAGAATTGATGGCAAGTGGAAGCGGCTATCCAGCTTCGCGTTATTTCAATCAATAATTCGATATTCAAGGAAACGACATGAACAATATCATCTGGTGGGTAGGCTTCATTGTTATTCTTCTCGCTGTATTAAGTTTCGTCGGGCTGCGTTAAGGAAAATGCCTCGGTCTACTTCGGTAGACCGAGGCAAATCCGTTGCTTCGAGATGTTGCCCAAGTAAACGACGCCGTGAAACAGCTTACACGAGTTCTTCAATGGCGAGCCGGTGATAGCGATGCGCAAACTCGAACGGCACGCGGCGGATTACGTTCATCGCTCGCTCTACAGACATTTTGTCAGGCGCGTAGATTACCAGGAAAGAAGCACCCTCTTTAGCTGCTTCGAGATGAATTTTTACAGCTTTGTCGGCCCAGCCCAGACGCGGCAGTAAAATCGGGTTTTCATCAAGAGTACGCGCTGCTGCTTCAGCCGCTTCTTTACAGGTGAATAAGTGCGCAATCTTCAGGAATATACCCGCCTGTAAACAAATCCTGCTGCACTCGCTGGGCATCTTCCTTACCTGCAGTCCAATCACAATATAGTCAACGGGGTAAAATATACCAAAGCTTGTTGGATATTCGGGTCGTTCCATCGCTGGATCGCATCGCTCATAGTTACTCCCCATAGAAAATGATGTTAGTGGCGGGTGATAATTTTGTTGGACTCAGCCGATTTGTAACGCGACTAAAACAATAGGAGTGCCATGAATACCTCCGCTTCGGGCTGATGATGAGGTTGATGAGCTATCATATGCCTGTCAATAAGGGCAAGTATCGCCGCCGGTAAATCCGACAACTTATTAGAGAAAAAATTTTACCGCTACCACCCGCTGTATTTCACAAGGCAGAATCAGTTGGGGCTGGGGAGAGAGGGCTCGGTTCTAACCCCTTCGCTTGACGTCCCCCACTGGGTGTTGGCTTTTGCGTTATTTTCCGCGCGGCTCGCGTTCACGCAATTAGGTGTTGCGTCAATGCTGCGCGGACTGGTCTTGCATTCATTCAGCTTCGCAGCACGCTCGGCGTCATTTGCTTCATACCAGTCAACGGACCGAACTTCTTCCTGCGGCTCATGAGTCTCGCAGCCCACGAGCGTCGTTATCAATAGCACCCCCACTGCCATGGAAACAGCCGTCGCTGTCTTCTTTGTATTCATGATTTTCGCTCTTTAATATGCTCATTAGCAATTCCGGCCCGCGCTCTCAGAGGATGGGTAAATATAGGTTCTGCTCTACTTTTCCAGCAAAAAAAACACAAGCACATCCTCAATGTACCGGCAGAATGAATGGAGGCTGAAAACCAGGCTTATGGGTATCAACCGATAAGCCTGGTTTTTCCCTCCTCCATCCTTCGTCACCAGAATCAACATCCGACAAGGCCGGGGTAGCAGCGACCGGACTTCATTTTTTATTTCATTTTGAGCATTACACGACTCAAATTGTTGCTCTGTGCGCTAGCGAACCTACAAGTGAAGGTGCAATGCCCTGCCGGTTGACATACACGGGTTGGCGTACATAAATCCCGCAGCCAACTACGCCATCTCGCCAACCATCGGACTCCGCAACAAATCGCGGATCTCCATTTCCTTTTGCAAAATATCCATGGCCTGGTTATGGATCATATCCAGCGCGTCATAGCCCCGATTGCGCAACGAGGCCGCCTTGAGCATCCCGCACGCCATCGATTTTCTGAGCTCGCGCAAACCTGACTTTTCCCCGCAGTAGCTACGGATTATTTGTTCAGTGCCTCTCCGGCTATGCATTCCCGTGCCAAAATTTGCGGCCAGATGGCGCGCCAGCAAATCAAAACCGCTCGCTTCCCTGCCGAATTGCACGCTTATGTAAGCCATGTGCAACGCGGGCAATATGCGTTCGCACAGCCCGAGTATCAATGCCGCTTGAGCGTGCCGGTCGTACGCGGTCAGCTCGCCATTGGCGCCCTCCCCGCCCCCATCGGTTCCACGCATGGCATTCACGGACGAGATTTTCACGATCGGCCTGCTGCAGGTTTCATAAGCCCATCCGAGGGCGTGCTGCGGATCATTAAATTTCATTGTCATATTCCTTCTGGTTGATATAACGCACAATGTTTCCCATGCTTCCGCCCTTTCCCGCAATATTTCGTATGTTGCGACGCAAGATGGATAGTTTCTTCATATCGACAGCCATGACACGACTGCGCCTGCCTGCGAGCGGCAACCTCTTCGGGATTTCCGTATTCCCAGCGCTCGAGATTCACGGAGCTGCCTGCCCTGATTGCCCTTTGCTGGTCGCGCTGGTCGCGCTGGTTGTTACGCTGGCGCTATTCATTTTCCGCCGCTCCGATGTACCGGATGTTCCTCATGCACCTCGAAGTTGTGATATTTCGGGTATTTCTCCTTGTATCCATTTGTTTTTACCTTCTCCATGTTTAATTATGACTTCACAAACTTCCGTTTCCCCTTTCTCGACACCGTACCGATCAACCTGCCTTTCTTTCATATTTCACCTGCCCATTTCGACTATGCAATCCTTCTCCAATAGCCTCGTCCAGACCATCGCTCATGCGTTTCAAACCCAGCGCCGGCTGATCCGTTCCCCCGCGCAGCACCTGCTTCGCCAACTGCTCGTTCCCGATCAACAGCGGTCTGTCATTGCGGAAACCCTTCAGGTTGTTATGGGCTGCCGCGATGCCGATTAGTGTGGGCGGGTATTGCGGACGCTCGCTGCGGGAACGGAAACCGCGGTAGCGATTCTCGAATTCCTTTGCCACAAACGGCCATTCATCTTCGGCTTTGGTTCCAAGCGCAATCCAGCCGCCCATGTCGTGGATCACCCGGTGAATCAGCGCGTCGTCGAACACCACGTCGCAATAAGTTCCTGCTTGCCGCACGGCCTGATCGACCTTGGCCCAGGCTCTTAGCGCGGCATCCTGCGTCGAGCCTTGCAACATGCGGATGATGTCAGCCGGTTTGGGCGCGAACTGCCCGCATCCGGATTCGCCAGATGCCGGTTGAAAGCATCCACAATCGCAGCCAGGTCATACTTCTTGAGCGCAGTCCACCATACATCCAGCGCAAAGGTCGATACGCTTTTGCCATAAAACCCCATTACCCCGGCAATCCCGTCGTGAAATTTCTGAAAATCGTCAGCTTGCATGCTGGGCTTCCCTTGATTGCGGCTCTCCGGCTTCCGCCAGCCTCAACTCCGGCGGCAGCCATCCTTTCGTCGCAGCCCTGTTCGATGATTCGAGCAATTCCTGCCTGTTTGGCATCCGCCCCTGATGCAAGACCAGTTTTGCGGCCTCTTCGCGCTGGCGCTTTACCGTACCTATGACATAAGCAAAATTCTCCTTTCCCTTTGCAACGGCACTTTTCGCCGCCTGCACAAATTCATCCTCCACCGCGCCTGCCTGCAATAACGCAAGCAATGTCGGATGATGAGGATTGCTGCCTTGCACCCCATGCCGGGCTAAAGCCTTGCAACAGGCCCCCGCCGCGCCCGGCGGCACTGAACTTCGGCTTCCGGCTTCAAAGGGTTGGGTGGGGCTGGAATAGATGTTGGAAATAACCGGGGAAGTAACACCAGACGCGATGTCAGATACACACACCTGCTCTTCCGGCGAGTCAATAGTTCGTGTAGAACTACAGTCTCTATCTTGATGGGGTTGGTATTGGTGCTGGCGCTGGTGAGCTTTGCCACCGGGCTCCCCAGCAGGTATTGCGGCGGCTATATCGCCGGAAGCCGTGGATAACCCATCGGGTATGTCCTGGGTTTCCCGCCGGGTTTGCTGGAAGGACTCTTTTGGCGGACGGCCGCCTTTTCTGCCGTTGATGCGTGCCGCCTCTATTTTAGGCCGGGCCTTGGCGATCTCGCGGTCGGCACGATGGTTATGGCGCAATCCATCCATCTCGGAAACAGGAAAAAACTGATCGGCAACCACCTTCACGGCGTGCTGCTCAAGCCGCGTCATTGCCCTGCAAACCCTGTAGAGGCTGGACAACTCCTTGGGCAAGGGCTTTTCTACGCTAAAATAAGTATCGAGCAGCATTGTGTAAGCACCGTGCTCTGCCAAAGACAAGTGGGCTGTGTCCCGCTGATAGTCGCCGCAATATCGTTCGTAATAATTCACGAAATAACTCCATTTATTCGCTGTAACTGAATATGAATCCGGTAATCCGGCTGGTCGGATCGCATAATGAAACCTTTTTTAATCGGCGATCTCCAATAAAAGGCATTATTACAAGTTTTACTTGTTCAGTCAAGTTATTCTTGTAAGCGGAGTGCAAGAGTTGCTTGTATTATGAATGCATGGATATTGCGAAAATAATTCGGGAGGGGCGTGAAAAGCTTAACTTGAACCAGTCCCAGCTGGCTGATCTGGTGGGCGTATCGCCGCAGGCTGTTCAGCAATGGGAAGCGGGCGCAACCCAGCCGCGCGGAAAAAGATTGAACAAGATTGCGCAGATACTCAAGCTGTCGCCAACGGTGACGCATTTCGGGGCGCCCTCGGACGCACCGGCGGCGCCTGGAGGAAAACCGCATGGTGAACGCAGGGGCACAAGAGCCGGCCCATCCGCCAAAGCGGATCCTGAAAAACGCAACTCGGATCATGATCCGCTTATCGATCAAGTTATTGAAGCAATGCGGCGCATGTCGAAAGAAGACGCTGCCCGCCTGGTAACAATAAGCAAGGCCCTTGTCGGCGAAGGGTCTGTGGAAAGGGCGGAGGCTATGCCCGACCTGAAACCATTGCCTGTTCCCGATCTAGCCGCTCATCCGGCACCCGCTTTTCCTCCGCGTCGGATGTCCCCGGCAGGAACAAAGGGTCGGGGAAAGACGGCAGTCAGATAGAAGGCTGCACGATCGGCATCAACTGGACAGGCGGAAATTTGACAGGCGCCGAGGTTAGCAGCCTGTCGGACTTGAAGAATCTCAGCTAAAAAGTGACTGGGCGAGCGACAGATTTTTAAGGATTTTGAAGGCAAATAGCTATTCTATCGGCAAGAAAGCGGCGAAATAGGAATCGGCCAGACGTTTTTGCAGCCGATCCCCTTAAGTCCGCAGGTTGCTGGTAAGCTGCCGAAGAGAAGCCAGGGAATAATAAACAACCACAGTGCAACCGACCTAACGAAGACCATAACAATATGAAATCCTCCAACGGTATTCTCCCCTATGACAGCACAGAGATGCTGTTCGCTTTTCATGTTTCGGAAAAGGCTCGCGCCAAACGAGAGAAATATATTATGCAATTCCCTCCACAATTGCGTGAAGTGGAAAAGCGTAGCTATACGCTCGAGCAAGCGGTAAAGGAAATTCTTGCGGATGTGGCCGAAGTCGCCCTGCTCATCAAGGAATTGGAGAGCTAGCACGCCCGGGCCCTTCCATGCGGGGGCTCTTCCACTTACCGCGTAACGCCTTTTAAAAATAATTATTTGTATCTTTTGGAGTGCACTATGAAACCCGCTATTGTCGCCCTGCTCAGCATATTGGTCCTTTCTTCATGCGCCTCGGGGCCAAAAATGAACCGCCTGCATGAAGGCATGACAAAATCCGAGGTCCTGAGCGCTGTCGGTAGCCCCGATGGCTACCAGCGCAGCGGCGAGTATGAGGTATTGCTCTACGTTGACCGGAACACTACCCCTGGACTTTTTTTGGAGGTTATTATCGCGATGTCTCGGATTATTCAGTCATCTTACAAGACGGCCAGGTAGTGGAGTATGGCCCAGGACGTACGCATCAGCGCGACTCCGAGGTGTCGCCTTTCGTAAGAATACCAAGCCGATAAGCTCCGGTTAGCCAAATCCGCAATCCCTCAGTTCGAAACTTGTAGCGCGGGCAAAGCGCTACAAGTTCTCCTTGACAATTACAAGATTAACTTGTAATATGCTCTCCGTGCTGCAACACCTCAGTTTGTTTGGTCCAGGTGTTTGCAACATCCGCGAAACAGACGTGTAGCCTGATCCGGCATAGCCTCGATCCAGTAAGCCCCCGGCGGCGTGGAAAGACAAGCGGTCGCGCGAAGGAAACGCACAAAGAAATGTCCAGGCCGTGCCTGGCGCGGAACTCGAGCCCGGTTTGAAAGGGCAAACAACGTAAACTCGAGGGAAAAGCGTGATGATGGAAAACGGGGCCGGACGTTGGACGAACTGGATGGAAATATGGACCGAACGCCGCCCAGCTCCCCTTAATCTCTCAGATAGCGAAATACTGGACTGGCTAAGCGAATACTGCGACCAGGCCATTTATAACCGCCCTACCCCGCAATATGGAGGCGGCTTCACCTTGTATTGCGACGAGATCAAGACAAAGCGCCCCGACCCTGCGCGAAGCGGTTTGCCTTGCGGCGGCGAAGTGGAATGAGGTTAATGAATAAGCAGCCGCAGCAAGCGATGATTGAGAAACTCGCTCCCGTTATCACAATCTAATCCGCGTAGCTGGAAAGGCAGCGCCTGCTCAATTTCCTTGATCTGATCCAGCACACCACTGGAACCCTTGCTCCAGGTAGCGCGCTCTCTGTCCATCCACAGTGTGCTACGGTATCTGCCTCCATGAGCCCGGCAGAGTAATGTCCCAATGCGTCGGGTGTCACACACCGCTTCTGCCGGCAACCAGGCCGTAGCCTTTGTCAGGATGTCCCGCTCCGTTTGCAATTGCTTGACCTGGCGGCGCAGCCTAGCCAATTCCTTATGGGCGGCCTGACCTACGCAACTCCAGCCCATGTCGATAACCCCCACATAGTTCGGTTACCAACAAATTGAGCCAACGTATCCTTCCGATACACTCCTTTGGTTACTTTTTTATTTTTTATTGAGGCAATTCGCTGAAACATCATGCTTGGCTATTAGTCTGAATCTGACCTATAAAGATCCATAGGACTCGGGAGGAAGAGTGTCTTTGGCTGCTTATACAAAAGCTCGACCCTAAAAGGAGTTTTTCTGCGGGAGTTTATGTAATGTATAAAAAATTTTTTTAGTATCGGTTAAAGGACCCATCAACCCAACAGCTGCACACTCAGCAGTGAGAGGAGATACCATGGCGAACAGGGATCAGGAAGAAACGCTAGAAAACAGCATCCCAGCGGACGCTTCAATTTCCAATTTGTCGCGTCCAATTATTCGGTTACTCGGAAGTATTCCACAGCAACAATCCACCCAGGCTCTGGAGCTTCTTCCGCGACGGCCCCCTGATGGTGACGGAGACGGAGGGCCAGGAGACGACGGGGACGGCCATCCTCCCCCGCCTCCTCCCCCACCGGTTTCCAGTCCTGATCTCGCAATTCAGATCTCGTCGTGCCTGCCCGTTCAGTTGAATAATCCGATTATCGACGCCCTCCGCCAAGCATTTGGCTCCGGTGCAGATGTGCGAACTGCATGTATCAATCAAACACAGCGGATCGGGATCTGGCTACTCCCGTCGGGAAATCCTCAGGATGATCAGGCAAGAAACCGGGGCTTGGGCCGGCTAAATATTCTTGGAACGGGTGAAACCCTGACGTTTTTCATCAACTCAACCTTAATTCGCAGAAAAGCCCAAGATGGATGGAACGCAGCCCCCAAACGTTTGAACGGGGATGGGAAACCTGATTCTGGCGGTCCCCTTCATCTCACAGGCTTCTCGTTGAGTTTTGAAAGCCCAAACCGGATCATTACGCAGGTCGAGGGTTTTGATGAACGTCCTTGGCCAGACGTCAGTTTTAAGCTTACGATCACAGATACACTCTCGTCGTCCGGCGGTCAAGTACGCTGCGAAAGCAAACGCGACCTCGATGTTGATACGAGTTGGCTGAATTTTCTTACTGGACTGTTTTCCGTTATTCTGCCACCGCTAGGGATCGTCTTTCTCATAGAAAGGATTATCATCGCGAGCGTCGATACACCCAATGTCAATGCGGGCGCGGGATGCGGAGCGGCTGGCATGATTCCGCAGGAGATACTCATTCCCGGGGGTCAGAAAGTCGTTGCTAATTACACTCGAGTAGAGGTATCCAGCGGCGGTATCTACGCGGGTGGCTCCTTTGCGGTTATACCTCGCAGCCCCGAGGTAACAGTCACTGGCCCGAGCCAGGTTTCGGTAGTGGAAAGAACGCAGTCTCTGTCCCGCACGTTTTCCCTTCATGCAAGTGACCTTCGCCCTCCTCTGCAGATCGCGTGGAGCGGGGAGGGCTCCCCCTCGAGTCCTGCTGCGGAGACGACCAGCTTCCGCTTCAATCTCGGCGGCGCTGAAGTAGGTCAAGTGCTCACCCGTCGTGTAACAGCTCGAGTAACTGACGCTGATGGCCTGGTTGGCTCAGGCGATTTGATTGTTCAAATTCACATAATTCCAGCTGATGATGACGGTCTCCCTCCGATTTGTCGTGTGAAACCCTGGCTGCCGCAGTGTCAAGAGCCGCTGGCCGCAATAATTTCACAGCGCGGGGGCCAGCAGCATTGAAAGATTAAATGCTGCTGTAGGTCGATAGCTGGACTGGCTTCATCCAGAGCTTAAACGTGGCAAGACGGTGAGGCGGGTCGAAGAGCAACACTTGCTGCTGACCACCATCTTGACCAATCCGATTAACCTCGGGCTGACCAAGATGGCCGAAGCCTGCCTCGGCACTAGCCTTGCCAAGTTGTCTTGGCTGGTCGCGTGGCTGACTCTGTGCCAGTGCCGTCCCGATCGCCCCGGGGAGGTGCCGATCATGTCTTGGTGCTTTATGGCGGTGCGGGACGGGTAACGTTCGAGGCTATTCACTGCGCGCTGTTCCTTAGTTTATCTGGAACCGAACTCCATGAGCGGGTCTTCATGCAAGGCCTCTCATTATGAGCGAGCATTGGCAGATCCACACGGATAAATATTATGTCAGCATCAACAGGAGATTGATATGAATGTCATAAATAGATTTGCCTTCAATGCAGAGGCGGCGCTGTACCAAGCAGGTCGGCCACCCGAGTTCATTGCATATCACGACGTCTCTGGCGACAAGCACCAGCGGCGGTTTAATGATCTGTACCCGCGAGGGTTTCGAATTATTTCCTTGAGTGTTTATGGAGATCGCGCCAACTTCCGCTATGCCGTCGTTTGGGTCAGACGATCCGGACCGCGCTGGTCTGCGGTCCACGGCGTTGACTTCGCCGGCTTCCAGAACGCGTTCAATGAATGGGCCGGGCGTGGGTTCAAGCCGAAAATCATCGCTGCGAGCGGGCAACCGGATAATCCAGTATTCGCGGCGGTTTTCGAAAACTACGGCTCCATTCCGTTTACACGACACGGCCTGACCCACGGGTCGGTTTCCGACACCGGTACATCCGAGCATTGGCTCGCGGAGGCGCGCACGCAAAATTGGCTCCCAACCACGCTCGCGATCTATGGAACGACCGACGATCGCCGCTATGCCATCGTTCTCGAACCAAATGAGGATCAGATTGCGTGGGGCGCTCGGCCATTTGGCTCAGACGGCCGGATCCGACCGGGCCGGACCAGACTGGGTCGGACTACCAAGCAACCTTCGATGCGCTGGTGTCCGCTTGGAATCGACCAGCTTATGTAGCCGTTTCTCCGGCGGGTCGCTACTTGTCACTGTTCCGGGACGATCCGATCGGCCCGTGGATTGCGCGTCACGATATGACGAGTGACGGCTACCAGGCCGAATTCAACCGTTGGGTTGCGGCGGGCTTCTACCCGATCAACGTTCAGGCCGGAGGTAGCGGCGCCGGCACTCGCTTCGCTGCGATCTTTGTGCAAAGTGAAACATCACTGCCCCGCAGTTTCACGCTGACAGGACCCAACACCAGTGCGCTCGTCGACGACGTGATCATGACGTTCATGCGACGGCACGTGGTTCGCCAGGCTGCGCTCGCGATCGTGCAAGATCGACGACTTGTGTACGCAAAGGGCTTTACTTTTGCCGAGCCCGGGCACCCGGTGACCCAGCCAACGACCCACTTCCGTGTCGCGAGTTGCTCCAAGGTGCTGACCAGTATTGTAATCCATCAACTCATCCAGGAAGGGCGACTCGGACTCACGGACAAAGTACAGGACATTCTTCAGTTGCGAACACCCTCCGGCGCCCCACCGCAGGATCCCCGTTTTGCGGACATTTCCATCGAGAATTTGTTAGCGATGCGTGGATGGCTGCAGCGCGTGGAGGAAGAGGACGTTGCAACTGCAGTTCTAATCAACCGCTTCCTGTAAGCGATCTCCAAATTGCCCGCGTGCTCGCAACCGAACTGCTGCGGAACCCGCCAGGCGCCCCAGGGGAAGGCTTCGATGGCAATCCCGATTTTCTTTTGCTTGGACTGTCGCCAAAAGCTGTATGGAATACCGATGCTGGACATTGTCCGCGAGCGTATCGGTATACCGCTCGGCGCTCCGAGGATTCGGTTGGCGTAGCACCGCTGAACCGACAACCGGACGACGAGGCGCGATACTACGATGTGCTCCTGCAGACGACCCAGAGTGACGTGGATCCCCTGCGTCCATTGATTCCTTTCCAGTACGGTGAGTTTGACTACAAGGCTTGGGCCGCTGGAGGAGGTTTCTCGATCGCGGCAGTCGACTTTGCCAAGGTCCTGGCGGCGCTCAATACGAGTGTCCTACTGAATGATGCCACACGCCGCTCAATGCTCGTTAATGCCTATGGGTGGGACTTCTCCTTGGAGACGAGTGGCGGAGCCATTCACACCGTGAAAGGCGGTTATCTAGAAGGGCACCAATCCACGGTTAACTTCACGCAGAGAGGCAGCGATCGCATCCATGAACTGGGAGGGCTTTGGGAATTGACCGGCGGTAACGTATTACTACGAAATTAGCGTGTTCTTGGGCAGCCCTGCTGTTGCGGGTTGTCTCTGCTGGCATAAACAGGAAACTCGCCCTTGAGATTGAGGGATTTAAACCACCAAAAGGAGTTAACTATGCAACCGAACCAGCTTTCCTTGGCGAACCGGTACGACCTCAGCGGCAAGCATCTTCATGTTACTTACCTGCCTCATGGTACGGGTACGGACCCCCAACCTAAATTCACCTATCAGGATTTACAACAGACTCTGAGCTTCAGCGGTGATGAGATCCGCAGTGCCGAGACCGAGATTGGGATCCTGGTTAGCGTCACCATTCGTATGACACGCGATACCGGAGGAACAACCTTCAGCCTTCTAATACCTCGTGTAGATATCCCTGGTGAAACCTCGGTACCTATCCAGACCGTTGGTATTACGACCCTCCACAAGTTCTCGATCTTGCCTGAGAATGGACAGCATGACTTTTATACATCGACCCGCTTGCGTGGCAGCGCTTCAAATCTGGGCCCCACCCCGAGGTAGGTGGTGCCCACACCCGCTTCGTCAGCAAGGTTTTGTAGGGATTTATGCCCTTTGCGGAGGAATGATTTCAAATTCTCAATTCAGTCTTTCGATGCGGGGGTCTGGAATCACCCACATCAAAGCTACTAGCACATACAGACTGAAGGCAAACCATCGACTGACGAATGAGAGTGGAATAGCTGAGGCATGAATAACTGAAGATATCTTTCCTTTAAAATCATGCCCGACAGCCTTGGCCAACCGTGAATCCTTTCCGTGGAGACTGATGAGCGCAAGCTCCAGGACGGAGAAGGCGATGGCAGCCATCAGCAGGACCGCGCCATACAAGGCCACCGGCCACGTAGAAAAGTGATTTTCGCCCATCCAGCCAGTGACAAATGGGAGAAGAGAAAGCCAGAAAAGCAGGTGCAGATTGGCCCACAGGTTCCGCAGCCTCTTATTCCCTATAGCTGATTTGAGACAGAAAACCTTCGCTTGGGGACGCGATCACTTCCGGCTCTCTTGAAGCAACGATTGGGGGCGGGGGCGTTCCGAACCGCTTCCTGCGGGCTGCGCGTTCAACCACTGTGATGAATACATAATCCGGCTTGAAGGTTTCCACCAGGCGGGCAAACAACTCAGGGTGCGCCTCGTCATAATGCAGTTGCAGTGTTTCGGTGAAAGTGGCCGCCATAAAGGGCGACATCGCCGTCCCGAAAGAATCGCGTAACCACAACACTCTCTTCTCATTCAAGGCGTGTTTCGATTTAACGAGTAATGGACGCCGCGCGGTATGAATTTCAGGGTTGCCCCCGGATCGCTTGAGGCTGCCCGTATCGAAATCGTAATGCTCGGTTTCGATAGCGCGATCACTGATAATCCTGATGACCACCTCTGTATCTCGCAACGTTTCCTTCAATCTCAGGAATTTCGCCAAATCCCCCCCTGGCGCTCAGTCACCATGAAACGACGTATCGGTTGCTCGGTAAGCCGCCGCAACCCTTCCTCGGAGCGAGCAATTTCGGTTTCGAAAGCGCTAAAAGCCACCCAGGCGCCAAGGCTGTTCCAATGCGTGTCTGTTTTGTAGTAGAGCGATTCGGGAAACTGAGACTTTGCGGCTCGCAAGGCCATTCTGGTGTCGACATAGAGCCCCTGCTTACATTGGCCAACAACATATCCGTTGCAGAGTGGGCAGCAGGCTGCGCCCAGTCCGGCAGGAACTCGGAGAGATCGTCCCTTGTCGGGTCCCAGCATGACCCGAAACATGCTGACGCCTTTTTGATTCAGCCACTGGCTCCAGGATTCGGTCGCACTCCCTATCAACCCGGCTATTTGCGCGTCCTTGACCGTTGTCCCGTGACGTCCCTGGGCGACGGTTTTGTTGTACTGCTCCCCGAGATAAAGCCAGTCTTCTTTTCCGATGAACACTTGGCTCGGATTAGTGGAAATCCCATGGGGATAGGAAAAACGGCTCAGCAAAGCCAATGCAGAATCGAAATTGTAGAGTACGGATTCGCTCCACCATTCCTGGCCCTCATTCTTCTGCCCTTCAGCATGCTCAGGTTGATCACGGGCACCACCGCCAATGCAAGCAAGGCAACACAAACGAACATTAAAACTCTTTTTTTCATGTGAGCGCCGCTTAGCCCGGATATTTCACAAATTCGCGTGATGATTGCGCAGGATTTTGTTTTGTAGGGAGATTTTGTGAAAGAGTGGCGTAGTTATTCATACGCCCGACTGAACGAAATTTTCATACGAAATAAAAGACCAGCAAGGGCACGCGTTAATTGATGAAACATCCGGGTTAAAAATTGAAGTAAAGAAATAGAGCTCGTCGTTACCATCGTGCAATACATGGCAACGCAAAACAGCAGCAGCGCTCCCGATAGTTTTGCGGTCCCATGGCCGTCCGCCATCAGTTCGAAGGAGTTCTTCCGGCTGATGATTCCCAGTGTAATCAGGATCGCCGTGAAGCAGAATACGTTCGCGGCCAGACCCGCAGGCAGCCACCTCAGGAGATGATGGGAAAACCAGCCGCCCCATACCAGCCCGCTGGTTTGCACGTCCATTGCGGAAAAATGAAGAAGCGAACCCACGTCCGCCATTCCACGTATGACTCTTAGCGCATCTTCGAGGGTATTGGCGCGAAAAGAAAATCCACGTAAAGTTGATGAAATTCGATGTCAACAGCCATGCCAATGCTTTGGGCATACGCAGGCCCAGCCCGCTCCATGCGCGATGCAGAACGAGTGCAACACCGTGAAACGCGCCCCACATCACGAACATCCAGCTTGCACGTGCCAGAGCCCGCCCAATATGAAGGTCGCCATGAGGTTCAGGTAAACCCGGGGCGTGGAGCAACGATTGCCGCCGAGCGGAATATAGAGGTAATCGCGCAGGTAGCGGCTGAGCGTAATGTGCCACCTTCGCCAGAAATCCTGGATATCCAGTGCCTGGTACGGAGAATTGAAATTGATGGGCAGCCAGATGTTGAACAGCAATGCCGCCCCGATCGCCATGTCACAGTAACCGCTGAAATCGAAATAAAGCTGAAAGGTGTAGGAGAGGCTGGCCCCCAGGCACTGAAAAAATCAAGCGCTGTTTCGCCATCGAACCCGGCATTTGCCCAGATTGCAAAGGTATCCGCGATGACCACCTTTTTGAACAAGCCGATGCTGAAAATAGTCGATCGGCGAGCCGTAGATCTCGGCGATCTTCTCGACGCAGTCCTCGACGGCGGAGAGCATCCCGAGGCCGAGCAGGTCGATCTTGAGAAAGCCGGCGTCGGCACAGGAGTCCTTGTCCCACTGGCAGAGCTGGCGACCAGGGCCATCGCGGCCGGCTGCACCGGGACGAGGTCGATCAGCGGCCGCGACGAGATCACCATGCCGCCCGGATGCTGGGAGATGTGGCGCGGCAGGCCGGCGATCTCGAGTCGTCAGGAACTGGAAGGCGCGCCAGCGCTTCGAGACCAGCTTACGCTCGGCATCCGGTAGCCCGGCCACCTCTTCTGCG